>JACRIR010000197.1 GCA_016215705.1 Candidatus Poribacteria bacterium
AATTATGCGAATTACACGAATGAACTCCTTCTTTTTGTCATTCGCGCTAAAGCTCGAATCCGTTTAATAACAATGAGTTATGCCCTCATGTTCATGAAAATCACGACGGAAATTAAAGAAAATGCAATGAAGTAGTACGGAGAGCCGTGGTTTCTCTTCGGTTTCCTCTGCGACCTTTGCGCCTCTGCGGTGAATAAACGGCGTCTTGGACAGCAGTGATCCGCAGTCCAAAATCCAAAATCGGAAGATTCGTCACATTCTTAACCCATTTGTGTTCCTGAAATCATCATCTTTGTGCCATAACTCTAAACTCTAAACCTTGAACCACTTCTGTCATTCGCACGATTTGTTAACAAAAAGGCCGTTGCTCGGCTTCCCCCCGCCATGTACGATATGCATCAGAGCATTGGCGCCGCTGCGCAGAGTCTCGACTCCCGGGTTCCGAGTCTCGTGTCAACCGGCACAAAGCACGAAAAAGAAAGGGACCAATCCGTCATGAAAACCACGCCGAAACGTCGCAACCACCCGTTGCGCCTTTCTCCTCTTTCCGGACTCGCAACTCGTGACTCGCAACCCGCAACTCTTAAGAGTGCTTCCCCCTCTTTCAACCAGAAACGAGAAACGCCGCGCCTTGCGCAACGCCTTTCACCTTGCTCTTTTCGCCTGCTCTCCCCCGAAGGTACCCGTGTTAAAGAAGAGAAAGTTCTTGACAGAGCGCTGGTCATATGATACAATTTGGACTAACCGGTTAGTCCTAATTCAGCGAGGAGCCCAATGGACAGCAAACAAAAAATCGTATCCGAAGCCGCTAAACTCATTCATACCAAGGGATTCAATAACACCAGCGTGCAGGATATCCTCGACGCGACCGCTGTGACCAAGAGCAATTTTTACTATCATTTTGAGAGCAAAGAACAGCTCGGATTCGAGGTGCTTTCGCAGAGAATGCAATGGTTCTATGACAACATGATCGAGCCTCCTTCGCAGGCCGAGCTCGGACCGGCAGAACAAGTGGACGCCTTTCTGGATAGAATCCTCGCTCTCGGCATCTCGCCCCTGGGCGAACTCGGCTGCCCATTCGGCAACCTTGCGCAAGAGATGAGCGCTATCCATGAACCTCTGCGCCAGGCCCTGAGCGAATTCTTCAAAAACGGCGCTGAAAGACTGGAACAACGCTTTGAAGAGGGCAAGAAGGCGGGTGTGTTCAAACAGGACTTACCCTCGCGGCAGTTTGCCGAGTTCGTGCTCGCGCAAATCCAAGGGTCGTTCCTGCTGCGCAAAACTCATAAAGACCCTCATATAATGGAACGCAACATCGAGATGCTGCGCAAATTGATCGAAGCTTACAAGCAACACTAGTGTCATGTCACACTTGAGCCTGCAAGTGTGAGCGTATGGTTTTGTAGGGGCACGGCGCGCCGTGCCCCTACGGGAACCGACAAAAGAGAGTTGACAGAACACTAGGGTCACGAATCGCGCGAATGCCATGAATTACGAGAATAAGGCAAAACGGATATTCACCTCAGCGGGAATGCCGTGATGCTTTCTGTTTCTTCGAGTTTTGACCATGAACCAGGAACCATGAACCGAGTTTCTTAAGGAGGAGCACATGAGTAAGGACGTTTATCAAAAGTTGGCCGAACATCTCGACGCGATGCCGCAAGGCTTCCCAAAAACCGCGAGCGGGGTTGAGATAAAAATCCTGAAGAAGGTTTTCGACGAGGCGGAGGCCGACGTAGCCGCGCAGATGAAGCTTGTGCCGGAGGGTCCCGAGCAAGTGGCCGAACGCCTGGGCCGAAACCCTAAAGAAATGGCCGAATTCCTTGAGAAGATGGCGTCGAAGGGCCAGATAATGGGCATGGGCCCGCGTGAGGGCCGCATGTACGCTGCGTTCCCGTTCCTCGTCGGCATTCACGAATTCCAGCTCGCGCGGATGGATAAGGAATACGTCGAACTGTTCGAGCATTATCTCGAGGAGGCGTTGGCCGAACAGTTGGGAAAAACACTGCCGGCCCAGGTGCGCGTGTATCCGGTGGAACAAGCGATCCCGAACGAGCTCACGATCCTTCCGTTCGAGAAAGTGTCAAACATGATTGAGAAGGCGCAATCCTGGGCGGTCTCCGACTGCATTTGTCGCAAAGAGATGAAGATGATCGGCAAGGGCTGCAACAAGACAATGAACAATTGCATCGCCTTCTCCGACGACCCGTCCGGATTCGACATCGAGTACCGAGGCGCAAGAAAGGCCACGAAGCAGGAGGCGCTCGACCTGCTGAAAAAGGCTGAGGAAGAAGGCCTGGTGCACAATTCGTGGAACATACAGGACAATCACGTATTTGTGTGCAACTGCTGCACGTGCTGCTGCGCAATCCTTCGCAGCGTGAAGATGGCCAAATCGCCCCATTTTCTGGCTAAATCGAATTACTTCGCGAAGATCGAGTCCGACACATGTGTCGCATGCGGCGTGTGCGCCGACGAGAGATGTCCGATGGGCGCCATCGAGGCGCGTGGCGAATACTATGAGGTGAATCCGGATCGCTGTATCGGCTGCGGTGTGTGCGTGGTCACGTGCCCGAGCGGCGCGCTTTCGCTCCAGCGTAAGTCTGAGGACCAGATCGACATTCCGCCGGATAACATAGTCGCGTGGACGATGGAGAAGGCGCAGAAGACCGGCCGCACGATGGAAGGGCTCATCTGATTCTTGATTTTGGATTCGTGCTCCGATCTCTTAAGGAGAACATCATGCAGAAATCACCATTCAGAAAACTTGCTGAGCGATTCGACATGAACTTGACGGGTATGCCCAAGAAGGATGGCGATTTTTCGCCCTCCTTCCTTCAGTACCTCGAGATTCTTTTTACGCCGGAAGAAGCCGAGGTTGCCTCGTTCTTGTCGGCTGAGCCAAAGCGTTTGACCGCCGAGGAAGTGGCCGAAAAGGCGGGACGCCCCGTCGGAGACGTCGAACAAGTCCTCGGTCGCCTTGTCGAGAAGAATGCGATCCTCGGATTCGGCGGCCAGTACATGCTGCCAATGACCCCACTGCTTCTCAATATTCACCAATTCAGGACGGCCGTTGATCAAGATGCCCTGAAAGCCAGCCAACTGTATCAGGATTTCTACATAAAGGACGGCTTCTATCGGTTCTATGAATCGTCCGCGCAGGGGACGCCCGTGCGCCGCGCAGTGCCTGTCGAGCAATCGATCTCCGACGGCCAGCATATATTATCGCATGAAGAGGTCAAGCTCTTCCTCGATGAAGCCAATATGGGGGCGATGGCGCTCGTGCCGTGCCCCTGTCGCAACCGCACAGAGAAGATGGGAAGACGCGAATGCAAAGACAAGCACGGTGTGGAGTCGTGCCTGTTTCTCGGGATGCCTGCGGTACTCATGGTCGGGCGTGGCGAAGGCAAACAGATTTCTCGCGAGGAAGCGGAAAGCTATGTCAAGGAGATGCGAGAACTGGGCCTCGTCATGATGACCGACAACGCAGCCGTCATGAAAGACGGCGTCGTCTGCTTCTGCTGCGGCTGTTGCTGTTCAATCACGCGGGGCCTCACTCGATGGAGCAATTCCCGGGCGTTTGCGCGCTCCAATTTCGTCGCGCGCGTCGGCGACGATTGCGCGCTATGCGGAACGTGTGTTGACCGCTGCATGTTCAAGGCTATATCCGTGCCCGACGGCGCCGGCAAGTTGCAGATCGATGAGAGCAGATGCATGGGCTGCGGCGCCTGCACCGTCACGTGTCCGACCGAAGCGCTCCGGCTCGAACGCCTCGAACGAGAACCCATCTATGCGACGCAGTCGGAACTGCGCTCGAAGATAGCCGTCGAGAACGAGGCCGCAGGCCAGAAACGACGCCTGCAATAAGTCCGGCGAAAGGGAAATCCCCTTTTAGAGACTGTCCCATAATTGGCGAACCAGGATGGGATTCTGTAGGTGCGAATCCATTCGCACAATATTGTCGGGTTCTTTCCGCTTCGCGCCCGCGAATAAATTCGCGCCTACAGAATTACGGGACAGTCTCAAATTCCCGCTTTTACCCTCATTTCTCCCGTCTTGCCCCTTTCTTGTCTGCCTCTTTGCGCTCTCTGCGCCTCGGGTCTGCGACCTTTTACCGTTTGATGATTCCCTTTTCCGTTTTCTCCTATAGCATGAAACTTCAAAAAATGCGGGATTTATGCTATCGTAGTGTAGATTGGTCTCTCTATAGACTAATTGGAAAGAGTTCAAGGAATCAATGATTGAGCAACAAAAAGCGATTTATTGCTGCAACGAGATACGATGGGGCGAAATCCAAGCGCAGAGCGACCATGGACCACCATCCCGGTTAGCGTGGGTGGTTGCCCTTCTTTTTGTGGCTGCCGTAACGGTGAGAGCGTGGGCGCTGGGTAGCTACGGTATCAACAATGACGAGAATCTCTGGCATATTCGGAGCGCCGAATTTGTGAAGTCTCTGCTTGGACCTTTCGCTCCCGGAGACATTGCGGTCCCGAAGGATTTTGGAGACCATATCAACCTGGCCGTAAATCTGCTTGAGGGCAGCCGGAGAGTCATATCCCGCGAATATCCTTTTACGGCGCATATTGACACAGTGCACCCGGGTACGCCGATATCTTTCTTGATGGGGTTGAGCCATATCCTTCTCGCTCGAGGAAGCTCGTCATGGAGCCTGA
This sequence comes from Candidatus Poribacteria bacterium, assembly GCA_016215705.1. Lineage (GTDB taxonomy): Bacteria > Abyssobacteria > SURF-5 > SURF-5 > SURF-5 > JACRIR01. The sequence goes on from JACRIR010000197.1 coordinate 4,674, forward strand.
ATTGGCTTTCCGTCATCGCGGCCTCGCGCTTGCCCAATGTCATCGTCGGAGCTTCCATAGTTTTCGTTTTCTTCTACCTCGGCAAAGCGCTCGTCGGTTGGCGCGCGGCGTTGTTCGCCGCCGCCTTCGGGGCATTCGAGCCTTTCCTGGTCGGCTACAGCCGCGAGGCGCAATTGGACATGTCTGCGACGGTTTTCATCGCCGGCTCTCTGCTCTGCTATTTCAATGCGCGCTGTGGCTCGGGCAAACAAAGACAATTGGCGATCTTCGGGGGCATATTCGGAGGGCTGGCTCTTGCGACGAATCCGTATGCTGTCTACATCTTTCCCGCGCTCCTCGCGGCCAGGTTGCTGTGGCAGCCACGGCGAGAAGAGAAGACGGGCGGAAAGCTGTTGTCCAGAGCCCTTCTTCCGGACGAGACGGATGTGTTTTACGCTCTGAGTTGGGCGTTGACTTTTGTCCTGGTGTATCCGAACATCTGGCCGAATCCGATATTGGGAGTGCGCGAGTGGTTTCGACTCGTCAACGAAATGCCCCATCTGCAGACTGGCTCGGCGCTGAAACATTTTGCATTCTTGATTCATGGACCGATACACGTGCTGCCGTGGACGCTGCTCCTCGGACTCTTCGGCGGATATATGGGTATCAAGACGCGAGACCGTGCGGTCGTCGCCATTCTCGCGTGGCTGGGCAGTTATCTGCTATTTCTTTCAGTTCTCGCCGGGGACATCAGTCTGAAGAGGATGCTCTTTCTTCTGCCCGCGTTGGTTCTGCTGGCGGGATATGGTCTCGATAGAATCATCCGGCGCATGGAAAGCAGAAATCGGAAGCCCAATCCCGGTATGGCGTACCCAGCGGCAATTTCTTTGTTGGTTGTCGCAGGACTCGCCGTAAACATATGGTGGTGGCCTTATCCCGATCTGTTCACCTGGCCATGGCTTCCCGACCCGCAAAAGTGGTCTCCCCCAACTGAGGTCAGCGTGGGTGAAGGCATGTACCATGCAGTGGAATACATACATCAGTCCGACGGAGAGAAAGCCAGGATCGCATGTTTGTCAGGCGCTAATAATGCCGCCTACTTCCATGACTCTTCTTTGGTGCACAACGCTCCCTCGACACTGCAGGAATTGAAAGACCTGAATTGCGATTGGCTGGTTGTTCTCCCAAAATACGTTTATCGGGTCCCGCCTGTGAATGAAGTAATACGGTTTGCGAAGGATAATCGCCCGACACATATGACATGGCATCATCAGATTGAGACCACGCGCATGTTCGATTTGCGAGAATTCGGCCTCAGTGGGTCGCCGGCAAAAGCAAACGTTGTCAACGGAATGAAGTGAGGGGGTAGCTCTGTGTGTGGGATATTCGGAGTCGTAGCCGGTGAAGGCTGTGTTCTCCCGAAACAATCTCTGACGGACATCCTTGAGTTTCTCTTCCTGCGGTCCGAGTTTCGAGGGAAAGAAGCCAGCGGGCTCGCTTTTTACGCCGGCGGCGAAGTCGACGTCCACAAATGCTCGATGCGGGCCGCCAAAATGCTGCGCAACCGCGAATTCCAGAGCTTCCTTGATAGTTGTCTGAAGAGCGTCTATTCGGACGACGCCGCTCCTGCCAGACCATTTGCATCTCTCGGACATTCACGGCTGGTGACCAACGGCATAGAAATACTCGACCGAAATAATCAGCCGGTGCTAGCAGATGCAAGTCTTGGCGTTCACAACGGCATTGTCGTGAACGTGGACGAACTCTGGCAACACCACCCTGAGTTGGTTCGAAAGGCCGAAGTCGATACGGAGATAATCTACTCGCTCATTGACAAATACCGGTCTCTGTATGGGTCTGAAGAAGACGCCCTTCGGGCTGCTTTCGCAGAAATTGCCGGTTCCGCATCGATTGCCTACTTCCATGAGGGGGCAGAAGAACTGTGCCTGGCCACGAATACCGGCTCTCTCTACATATGCCGCAATGTCGGCGCCGGGGTCTTCTTGTTTGCTTCCGAAGGGTATTCTCTTCGGCTTCTCGCAAAACAAGAATTCATCAAAGAACTCGGCGCATCTGCGGAAATAAGAAATGTTCACGCGGGGCACGGAGTCGCCGTCGATATTCGATCCTGCGTTGACAGAGGATTCTCACTGCTAAGACCATTGCCGGGTCTGAAGAAGCCTGCCGCTGAAAGCAAGCCCGGCGGCAGATCATTCGGGGCAAAGGTGCGCGCCCGCGAACGCGTCAACCTGCGCCGATGCACCCGCTGCGTGCTTCCCGAAACGTTTCCTTTCATTGAGTTCGACGATAAGGGCGTGTGTAGTGTCTGCAATCAATACGAACGGAAGACGCTGTATGGGCGACAGGCGATCGAACAGGCCGTCGAGAAGTACCGGAGCAAGAATGGCGAGCCCGATTGCCTGGTAGCCTTCAGCGGCGGTCGCGACAGCGCATACGGGCTTCACTACATAAAGAAAGAACTGGGGATGAACCCGATCGCGTTCACATACGATTGGGGATTGGTAAGCGACCTTGCGCGGCGTAACCAAGCCAGAATGTGCGCAAAGCTGGGGGTGGAGCACATCATTCGCTCACCGGACGTTCGCGCGAAAAGGCGGTACGTGAGACAGAACTTGAACGCCTGGTTGCATCGACCGGACCTGGGAATGATTCCCCTGCTCTCCGCGGGCGACAAACAGTTCTATCACTATGGAAGGCAGCTACTCAAAGAGACAGGCATAAGACTCACATTCTTCTGCGCCGATGATATGGAGCGAACCGAGTTCAAGACCGGATTCTGCGGGGTCCGCGAAAACCAGCACAGGATGCGCCTGAGCGCCTATTCCTGGAAAAACAAGCTGGCTTTTCTTTTTTACTATATGAAGCAATACACGCTGAATCCACGCTACTTGAACTCCTCGCTTCTGGACACGCTGCTTTCCTACTACTCGACTTACGTTGCGAAGGATGATTTCCTCTACCTCTACCATTATATCCCGTGGGATGAGAAGACCATTGTGACGACACTGATGGAGGAGTACGGATGGGAGATAGACCCGGAGAGCAAGAGCACCTGGCGCATCGACGACGCCTACATTCCATTCCACAACTACATCTACTACACTGTCGCCGGTTTCTCGGAGCACGACACTTTCAGGAGCAACCAGATACGCGCCGGGGTAATCACGCGCGAAGAAGCCCTGGCGATAGTGGAACGCGACAATCAACCACGAATCGGAGCATTGCGGGACTATGCAAGCCGCATCGGCATCAACCTCGAGGAGGTTATGCTTGTAGTGAATTCGATTCCGAAACTATACGAAAAACGCTCATAGAGAGTTTGCGCCGTCTGCTCTAAACATGGTTCGCCTTTGCCCTGCGCCGGACGCGATGAGGGGAAAACGATGCGAAAGCTCGTGTCAATCGTGGTCCCGATTTACAATGAAGAACGAGTGCTGCCTGAACTGATAAGCCGAATGTCCAAAACGGTCAGCGCATTGATCGGCAGATACGACTTCGAGATACTGTTCGTGGATGACGGCAGCTCCGACGGAAGCGTGGAGGTTGCCAGGTCTTTGCTCGCACAAGAAGAACGACTGCGAATCCTCGAATTGCGCCGGAACTACGGCCAGACCGCAGCGCTTCAGGCAGGGATAGATGAATCGCACGGTGAATACGTCATCACCATGGATGGAGACCTGCAACACTTCCCCGAAGAGATACCATCTTTTCTGGCCAAATTGGAAGAGGGATACGACGTGGTCTGCGGCTGGCGGCATGACCGCAAGGAGAATCTCCTTCGCAGGTGGCCTTCTCAGGCAGCAAATGCAATGATTCGACGGCTCACGGGACTGACGATTCGCGACGTTGGAACTACCTATCGCGCATATCGGATGGTAATCCTGAAAGATATACGCTTGCTGGGAGAGAACCATCGTTTCATCCCGGTGTTCGCATATATAGCCGGCGCCAGGATCGGTGAGATCAAGATTCAGAACATAGTGCGGCCTGTGGGAGAATCGAGCTATGGATTGACCAGATCGCTCAATGTCTTTCTTGATATTCTGTTCGTTTACTTCTACACTAAATACTTCGACCGTCCGATTCGCATTTTCGGCAAGATTTCGCTGCTCCTGTTCGCTGTAGCCATGATTATTGCCGGCACTCTCATCCTGGGCTCAATTATTATGGACCGTCCCATTCCTGGGCGCAGCGGATGGGCCAGCATGACTTTCTTCCTTACGGCCCAAGCCATTCAAATCCTGCTTATCGGAATACTGAGCGAGGTATTGGCGCGGCTGTTTTATTCCTCGAAAGAGCGTATGCCTTACCACATCAGGAATGAGTGGAACCGAAACAGCGTATCTTCACCGGAGTTGGCCCGAAACAGCGATAATGACACGGCCTCCAGTTGACATCGACACGCCCTCCGACCGCGGGACCGTGCAGACGGGTCTCCCTAAAGAACGAGCCTTCCGGACCCATCTTCTGTGGAATTACTTGTCTTTCGCGGTCGTCGGCGGCTGCGGGTTTCTAATACAATTCATGATTGCCGCATTTATGGATGCCGCCGCGCTGGGAGTCTTCAATCAGGTGTACGCCTGCTTCGTCGTAATGTCGCAACTGGCGGTCGCAGGCGTGCATCATTCCGTCTTGAAGTCAGTGGCCGAATATCCGGATGAATCCTCTGAATGGACTGACGCTGCCGTGAGCGGCATCCTTTTGGCGGGAATACTCGGGTTTCTCGTGGCCGCGGCAGCCCTTTCCGCCAGTTCTCTCGCCGGCGCCGCGATGGACAGCGCCGAAGTGGGAATCGCATTATCATGGGCCGCCCCCGGCCTGTTGTTCCTGGCCATTAACAAAGTCTGCATGGCCGTTCTGAATGGCAGACGCATGATGATTGCGTTCGCCGCTATGCAAGCCATACGGCCATTGTTGCTGCTCGGTTTTGTGGCCACTGCCTGCTTCTTGAAATGGCCGGTGGCGTTACTGGGAGCGGCATTCACATTCTCGGAAGTGACCCTATGTGTCGTTCTGATAGCATACGTGCTTTGGCGCTTGCCGACACATTCCGCGCGGAATATCAAGCATTGGCTGCGCGCTCATGCTTCTTTCGGATTCCGCGGAGCGCTCAGCGGGCTCCTTATGGAAGTAAACGTTCGCGTCGATGTTCTCATTCTCGGCCTGTTCGTGTCAGACGCAAAGGTGGGGTTATATAGTTTCGCCGCTGTTTTCATGGAAGGCTTGTTCAATCTGCTGCAGGTTGTCCGGACCAACATGAATCCGATTCTTGTTCGCTTGGTTATGGAGAAACGGATCGGGGATTTGCACAATATCGTGAAGCGGACCCACAGGAGAGTCTATCCGGCGACAACTGCCCTTGTTCTGGCGCTTCTAGGGGTCTACCCGCTCATCGTCAATTCTCTTCTGCGCAACGCAGAGTTCATGAAGAGCTGGCCGATACTCGCCATTCTGATGTTTGGCGTGGTGATATATTCCGGGTTTGTGCCTTTCGACTTCCTTCTTCTCGTCGGCGGCAAGCCGGGAAGTCACACGTTGCTGATGCTTGTTGAGGTGGGCACAAATGTATGCCTCTGTTTTGTCTTTGTGCGACTCTGGGGAATATGGGGAGCCGCAGCGGCAATGTCGGCCTCCGCAGCGCTGGGAGCGCTCTACTTGAATATGATTGTGAATTGGCGGCTGCGTTTCCCTCTGCTTCCCGCACTTCGCTGAGCTATCGACCACTGTATCAACAACGTGCTCGCGCATAGCCATTTGACGCGACGGGATTCGTCGGTTAGGGAGGCCGGTGACAATTGGAATCATTCACGCTTGAACATTGTCGTATCTGCCGAAGCAATCGATTGCAGCATAAGTTCGATGTGAGAGAGAATCCCATTGTGTTCTGCGCGGAGTGCGGCTTTGTGCAGCTCGGCAGGCATGCGAACGAGGCACAGATCAGGCGTGAGTATTCGCGCGCTTATTTCAAAGATGCAAAATATCTGCTTGATGCGGCAGCCCGGCGCGAGCAGAAGCGAAGGCTCAGTTTCATGAAGGAATGTGGCGTCTCTTCGGGGGCAACCGTATTGGACGTGGGATGTGCAACCGGCGATTTTGTCCTGATGGCAAAGGAGACGTATTCGGTTTGGGGCACGGATATTTCAGAAGATGCGCTCCAAATTGCTCGCGATAGAAATCCGGAGATTGCCGAGCGATTCGTCTGCATGAGCGGACGGAATAGCGGGGTCCCGAACCAGCATTTCGACGCCATTACGATGTGGGACGTAGTCGAGCATCTGGATGATCCCGTCGCATTGCTGACTCAGATGGCCGGCAAATTGAAACGGGGAGGCATGCTGTTTCTTTCGAGCCCGAATATCGGTACTTTTATTGGAAGAGTAATGGGCAAGCGATGGGCTTTCATGACACCGCCCGAGCATATCGGCTATTTTTCCAGGGAGACCATGAGAAAGCTCCTCGGCGTTTGTGGATTGCGCGACCTGAAGTGGAAGACCAAAGGAAAATGGATCAGTGCGGGGTTTCTTGTTTACAAGGCAGGGCGGGTATTCCCGGAAATGATTCCACCACGGTTCGTAGCTTCCACTCTCAAGGTTGGAATTGGGAGATTCCCACTCTACATTCCCACCGGTGACATTCAATATGCTGCGGCAGTGATTCAGTGACGCCGCTTCGCGACCCAGGGATTACCTATTATTCCCCCTTCCTGCATATGTACAGGTCCGCGAAGCAGAACAGTTGAATAAGCAGTATATTGCTGAAATAGGTTGCCAATCTTCGTTTCTCTATAGTGAATCCCGCCGAGAGGATCATGTCGTGGAGTTGCTTTCGGCGAAGGAGTACATCATACGGCTGTGCGCCGACATTCGGATTAATGACCGGCACGTCCGGCCTCAGACGCTGTATAACTGTGTCAAGCGAGCGCATCGTCTTCGACCTGTTGTATATCTTCGCGGCGACGTCTTTCAATCGCGAAGCCTCGATCGTAGGCGTTTGAAGTATCATGGTGCCTCGCGGTTTCAGCACCCGGTTGGCTTCGAGCAGGAGTTTTTCGGGGTTGGGAAGATGCTCGATCACGTCCATCATGGTTATGGACGAAAACGAACCGTTTTGAAAGGGCAAATGTCTCCCATCCGCATGGAAGACATGGGGATTTTTTTCCTTTGCAATCCGAAGAGAATCGAGGCCGTAGTCAACACCGATGGTTTGTTTCTTCTTCCCCACCAGATATGTTCCGTCGCCGCGACCCGTTCCAATGTCGAGGTGGGTTCCTTCGTGGTTGATGTATTTCAGCACCTTTTTCATACGGGTGGCGCCATGAGCTTCCTCTACGAACTTCCATTTATATTGATCCCAATGTTCGGGCTTTACCGGATACATGTTTTCGCCCGGCAGCAAGCTGTAAATTCCGTCGATAGCCTGAAAGCGGGAATTACATGACACGCATTCCAGATCGTCACCGGCCAGCCTCAGCTTTGTCTTGCACTCGGGGCAGGCCAGATAACTTTGAATCAATTGGTCCTTGCTCAACAATTATATTTCTCCTGTGCATCCTTGTGGGCAACCGCATGGTTCCTTTCCAGTTCCCACACACTCTTGCAGTTGACAATCGCCCTGGAGACTTTGTTCCCGCGAATTATGAAAGACGCAAACTTCTTCTGTACAGTCAAGACCTCGCACGAATCCACATCGATGAGCGCGAAGTTGACTTTATAAAGGCCGGGCACGAGCGCCAACTGCTTGAGCACAATCTTCAACTGATAGCTGCCCGGTTCAAGTTTTTCAAAGCGCACTCCGTTATCGTGATCCCTCTGGGTCATTACCTCGATGTCTCTGTCATCGCGGATTCCAATAGTGAACTGAGGCCTCGATATCTCTCGCTCCAGCGAGAATCCAAGTTTTATGACGACGTCATCCCCTTCGCGTATTTCGTCGTCGACGCTCTCTCGCGGACTTCCGATCTCGATTTTTTCCAGCTTGGCATCTGCCTCGAACGAAGCGGCCCCAGGGAGTCGGGCCTTTTCGCCTTCAATATCGGCGCTTCGTTTTTTCAAGTCGTCCGTGTGAGCCTGATACCGTATAATGCCTTCTTCGACATCCCCACAATACTTGATCTTCCCGGCGTCGAGCATAATCACGCTGCTGCATACGTTTCGTATATGGTCCAGATTGTGGCTGACGAAGATGACGGCGTCAACTGACTCGCGCAGTTCCTTCAATTTCCGAAAGCATTTATTCTGGAACGTCAGGTCGCCGACGGACAGGACCTCGTCGATGACGAGGATATCCGGCCTGATGTTGACGGCGATCGAGAACCCGAGCCGCACGTACATACCCGTAGAATAGAATCTGACCGGTGTATCGATGAACTCACCCAGTTCGGCGAACTCAACTATCTCCTCCAGCTTCCTATCGATTTCTCTTTTTCTCAAACCGACGATCGCGCCGTTCAGATATATATTTTCCCGGCCGGTCATGTCCGGATGGAATCCTGCGCCGGCGGCGATCAAGGCCCCGATCGTGCCTTTTACGCGGACTTTTCCCGCGTCGGGCGGATAAATGCCGGATAAAACGCGCAGAAGGGTCGATTTGCCCGCTCCGTTGACTCCGACAATCCCGAGCGTTTCGCCACTCTTAACCTCGAAATTGATGTCCTCGAGCGCCCAGATTTCCATGTTGCGAAGCGTGTCGCGTCTTTGAGGAAACCCGATCATGCTGCGAAATACGTCGAGCCCTCCGTAGAGCATGCTTTTCCGCTGATTGATACAGAATTTCTTGTAGAGGCCCTCGACCTTGATAACGCTGTCGCCGTTCACCAGACTACTCACTCCCGGTTTCCTGAATCTCTATTGCGATCACAGGACGGTTCGCGAACCGCCCCTACAAGACGTCAGCATTTCTCACGTCGCCGTTTATCTGCGTCTATCGACGGTTCCCGTTACCTCATATCTTCTCTGCGACCAGCGGCTCGGAAACGTAGAAGAGCCGCAATGCCGTCAAGAACAGAACAATCGTGAGCGCCGAGACGACCAAATAGCCGTTGAACTGTTGTATGCTTCCGACGGTGAGGATATCGCGTGAGGCCGCAATCAAATAGCTGAGCGGATTCCATTTCACAAGGAGTTTCAAGAGCGGATGGCGGAAATCGGTCGTGTAAATGACCGGTGTAATATACATCAAGAAACCGATGAACTCGCCGACGATTCGAGCGGTGTCGGAAATCACCGACGCGAACACGGAAACGACAATACCCATTGCCGCCCCCAGGAAGAACAAGGGAAGGATGACAACGGGGAAGAAGACGGCCTGCCACGGCGGCACAACCCTGAATATGACCATGACCAGAAAAACGACGGCAAGCGTAATGAAGAAATTCGCCACCACGAGACCGGCTTGTTTTACCAGCAAGACCTCGTGTTCGAACTTGATTTGCTTCATCAGGCCGCTGCCCGACCCAAGCGATTCCGCCGCCGATTTATAGAACCCGATGAAAAGGCCCCACATCTGACTTCCGAGCAAAACGAAAACCGGGTAAGGCATACCAACCTCGCCCGGATGCAGGATGCCGGCATAGTTCATGAAGACCCACGTTATGATGCCGGTAACAGGGCCCGCGAGAATCCAGAAATAGCCGAGGATAGAACGGCGGTAAACGACAAAAAAATCGCGCTTGAACATCTGCCAGATGAGTTCGCGCCCCTCGACAATGTTTCCGAGCACAACGAGAAAGGTTTTAAGAAGGCTCGCCTCCGCCCTCTGGTTCGGATAGTAAATGACGCCTTTCGAATCATGACTCATATTTCATCATTCACTTCATCTTCCTCACGTCGAAGGATTCAGCAGCCAGCATACCTTTTCCTGTGCGATGCCGGCTCCCTTCAGAGCGGATTTCACTTCCTCATGCCCGTCCATTTTGGCGACTATGATCTTGTCGAAGTTCAAGCTCGGAAGGAGGTCGGGAGGGACCACAGGATATCCGAAAAACCTTGCGCTCTCGGCTTTGCCATCAACAATCGCGACGACGCGCATATCGAACTCTTTGATGAGAAGCAGGCACATCTCGGCTGACTCTCCCGAGCCGTAGACGACCATTTGCGTCTGGCGGGCCTGTTCCATTTGCTTGAGTTTTTCCCGCATGTCGTCGGTTGCGCTCTTGAAGTATTTGTAGGAAATCAGGGCAAATTCGTAGGTCAGTCTCGTTTTTTCGGCAATCCCATGCGGTGTGAGCAAATATTTCAGCCGACGTGGTTTGATTCCGGTCACCTTGATGTAACCCTTACGGGCCAGCCGTCTCAGATAGAGATTGACCAGTCCCGCCGCCATATCCAGCTTTTTGCTCAAATGCCGCTGGTTTACTTGTTCACTTTTTGAAACTTCGTGAAGGATTTCCAGTTCTTTTATCGCTTTCGGGTCCATGATTTCACTCTGTCATTCATTTGGTCAATTTATGAATAATAATATCACCACAATTGAACAATGTCAAGCGGCAAAGAGCCTACGAACCTCGCAGCGCGGCATAGCCACAACTGGACAGCGCGCATCGGGCGCGATCAATCGCGCCCCAGAAAATAGGGGACACGATGCGAACATCATGTCCCCGATTTTATTGATTCATGGCTGTAGGGGCACGATTCATTGCGCCCGTGTGATCAATACTCGTTAGGTTCGTGCAAGAAACCACCACACGAACTCCTGATCTTGGACGCGAGTAGCGCAGAAGCGTTGCATTTATGATTCATGTTCCCCTTTTTCGTTCTACTTTGCGCACGTTGCGTCTTTGCGGTGACGGTTGGTTCGTTTGTTTGCCATTTTCAAACCGGACATGCTAAAATAACAAAATTTTCTGTGTGGAAATGTGTCTCAAGTGGGCCGCGCATCCGACATTTGCATGCGCCAACCCCGCAGCGCATTCCACCGGGATGGAATTCGCCGATTTTGGCTCACCGTCTGAGTGAGGCCTGAAAAGAAACCAGGAACTCTTTTAAAGGAATCAGGAACCAATGCACTATTTTCGCCTCGGGCCTGCGGCCCTTCGCCGTTCTTTCTTTCGCGTCAGTTTCCCCTTTTCCGTTCTTAACTTTTTCCCGTCTTATCCCTTATTCAGGGTTGTCATGCTGGGAATGATTGCGCTCACACTCGGCTCGGCAAAACCACCCTCGTCGGGGCAAATGACTCCTGAACAACTCGTGTCCAGGGCGTTCGATAATTATCAGACCCTCCGCTCGTACCAGTGCCGACTGATTCTGCATGCGACGAAGGGCGAAACAGTGCAGGATAGCGAGTATCTTTTTTATTATATGAAGCCGAATATGGTTCGCATGCACGTAAAGGAAGGAAGAGGCAAAGGCGACACGGTGGTCATGCGCAGTGACGGCACAGTCCGGGGCAGGCGGGAAGGAATTCTCTCGATGGTTGCAATAACATTGAACCCGGAAGACGAACGCCTGCGAGATCTTTGGGGTCAGCGGTTCCACAAAACGGACTGGGGAACGATTCTGAAAGAGACGGAAAAGAGGATGAATGAGCATCCTTCACGCCGGGTCGAGCTCGCGCCGGGCGGCAAAAGATACATCTTGACTATCGAAGGAAAGGACGGCTATCTGGATCAAACGTGGCTGGAAAAAGACAGCATGGCCCTCACAAAGAAACAGGTCTTGATGGGAAACGGCGACAGACTCGAAGCCACATGGACCGATGTCGCCCTGAATCCGCAATTCGATAAGCATTTCTTTGATTTCTAGAAGAAAAAGGAACGAAAAGAATTCACCGCAGAGGCGCAAAGGGAGACGCTGAGCCGAAGAAGAAACATTATTAGCCACAGATGCACACTGCGCGGCGAAGCCGCAATCAAAGAGGAAGAGGGAATCCGCAGATTTCGCTGATTTGCACAGATTCAGGGAAGAAGAAGAAGAAGAAGAAGAAGAAAGAGAAGAAAGAGAAGAAAAAGAGTTGGATCACGAATGACACGAATTTTGCGAATTACGCGGATAAAGAAGTCCCTTGATCTAGACTGATTTACGCAGATTTCAGGGAAAAGAAGAAAAGAAAATCACGACCAAAATTGACGATTTCGAACGTGAGTAGTACAGATAAACACGGATTAAGAAGAAGAAAAGAAAATCGCGGCAAGAATTCAGGATTTTGAAGGTGATTAGCGCAGTGGATACGGAGGGCACGCAGAATGAAACCAGTTATTCCCTTTCGTCTCGCTTCACGTTCCGCCTTTCGCCATTTCCTCGTTTCACCTTGTCGCTTCACTGATTGGCTCTTAATGCTGGTGGCAGCGGCGATTCTCTCTACCTTATGTTCCCGGCCCCTGCCCGCAGAGGAACAGGTGACGCCTGAAGCGCTCCTTTCAAAGGCGATCGAGAGTTTCCAGAACCTCAATTCATATCAGTGCCGCATGGTGGTGCATCTGACCAGGGGAAAAGAGGCGCAGGACAGTCAGTACCTCTTTTCGTACCAGAAACCGCGTCTCATGCGCATGTACGTCGAAAAGGGAAGAGACAGGAAAAGCACCGTGATCTTGCGTGAGGACGGAATCATTCGCGGAAAACCCGGAGGGATGCTTTCCGTAGTTCCGCCTTTGACACTCAATCCCGATGACAAACGCCTGCGTGACCTCTGGGATCGCCGGTTCTATCAAGCCGACTGGGGAACGCTCCTGAAAGAAATCCAGAGCTCACTGAAGGGTTGCGCCTCGACCAAAATCGAGATGCTGAACTCCGGCAAAGAGTATCTCCTGACGCTGCAAGGGAACAATGGCGACGTGGATCAGGTTTGGTTTGACCACGAGAATTGGTCTCTTTTCAAGAGGAGAATCCGCCTTGCAAACGGTGACACACTCGACGCGAAATGGTCCGATATCAAGCTGAATCCCAAGTTCCCCGGCAAATTCTTCGATTTTTGAGGGGTCGCGTCTTGTTTGTCATTCTCGCGCGCAAGCGAGACCCCATATTCAATGGTGTAAGGAATGGTTTCCGCTTTTGCGCGAATGACAAACGGTCATGTAAAAGGATGGGGACACCTTGCAGCAGGTTGAGAAAATGGGGGACACGATGCTGCATCGTGCCCCCCATTTTCTGACACTGTGTCCCCGATTTTCGCTGTTATTCCTTCCCCAAGCTTCTCGCTATGATAAGGCGCATCACCTCAGATGTTCCCGCGAAAATGGTCTGGATTCGGCCGTCAACCCAGAACTTCGAGATCGGGTATTCTTCGCAGTAGCCGTAGCCGCCGTGCAACTGGAGACAGCGGTCGGCAACCCGGTTCGCCATCTCGCAAATCCACAGTTTCGCCATGCACGTTTCGGTGACAACGTTCTCGCCTGCCATGTGGTCCTGGATCAGCCGATCAAGGAACGCCCGCCCGACAGCGACCTCGCTCGCGAGGTCGGCAAGCAGGAACTGCGTGTTCTGGAAACTGAAGATCGGGCGGCCGAACTGCTGCCGCTCTTTCGTATATTGCACCGTCAATTCGATACACTTCTCGGCGGCGGCCAGCCCGCCAATTGCGCACACGAGCCTCTCCGGCTGGAGTTTTTGCATCATCATGAAGAAGCCGGCGCCTTCGCTTCCCAGCAGATTGTTTGCGGGCACGCGGCAATCGTCAAAGAAAAGCTCGGCGGTGTCCTGCGCCTTCATGCCTATCTTGTGGATTTTCTTTCCGCGCTCGAAGCCGGGCGTGCCTCGCTCGACGACGATGAGGCTGATGCCTGAATAAGGCGGATCGGCCTTGGGGTCGGTTTTGGCGGCGACAACGACGACGTCTGCAAGCAGGCCATTGGAGATGAACGTCTTCTGCCCGTTCAGAACGTAACAGTCGCCATCCTTTACGGCTGTTGTTTTGATCGACTGCACGTCGGAGCCGGCATTAGGCTCGGTCATTGCAAGGGCGCTTATTTTCTCACCGCTGACACAGCCGGGCAGCCATCGCTCCTTTTGTTCGTCATTGGCGAATGCGCCAATATACTGAACGACGATATCGTTGTGCAGCGGCAACGCGAAGCCCGATGCGCCCGCTTTCGTCAGTTCCTCAAGCATAACCACCGAATAGAGGAAGTCGGCGCCGATTCCACCATATTTTTCCTCGACCCATGGGCAGAGAAAACCGTTTTCGCCCGCCTTAAGCCAGAGCTCGCGCGGAACTATTCCGTCTTTTTCCCACTGCTCATGGTACGGCTTGATTTCCTTCTCGATAAACTTCCGGAATGTGTCGCGGAGCAGATTGTGCTCCTCGGTGAATGGAAGCTTGCTTTTTAACATTCGAAGTCCCTCCGGTTGTGAAGCGTGCTTCTTGGTGGGCGACATGCGTCCTGTCGCCCCCGAATAGGCCTTGTTGCGAAAACGCCGTTGTATCGCTTTCTCCGCAAACGCCCCTCATGAAACTGTCCCCAATTCTGCAGGTTCGGATTTATGGCGCCTACAGAATCCTGCACGTGTCCGCCAATCACGCGACAGATTCCGGGGGAATTTCGCCTTATGCGTTCAACGTCACCGCAGCGTTGGTAATCACGTCGAGCCCTCGTTCGGCGGTCTTTGCCTTGAGGATTATCTGGTTTCCTTCTTTCCACATCTCGGTCACAATCGTTTCGCCCGGAAACACATGGCTCGCGAAACGGACCTTGATGCTCTTGAACTTCGCGGGATCGTTGCCGCAGAATTCCCTCAAAACGACGCGCCCCACAAAACCGAACGAGCACAGTCCATGCAGAATCGGTCTCTCGAATCCCGCGATAGCGGCCATATTCGGGTCAGCGTGCAGCGGGTTGCGGTCGCCGCAAAGACGATAAATGAGAGCTTGCTGCGGAAGCGTCTTTTCCTCGACGACCTTGTCAGACGGCCTCGAGGGCGGCAGATTTCCGGGTTTCGGACCCGACTCGCCGCCGAATCCGCCCTCACCGCGAATGAACACGGAGAACGTATTGAAGAAGACATCAGCGCCTTCTTCATCCGTCGTCACAGCGTCGAGCTGCACGAGCGCGCCTTTCCCCTTGTCATAGATCGCGGCTATCCTCGGGTGTGTGGTCAATGTCCCGCTAGTCGGAATCGGATGTTTCCTTATCTCGAGGTACTGCTCCCCGTGCAGCAGCATCATGGGGTTGAATTCCATTCCCGGGGCGTTCATGAGACCCACAAGAGAAGGGAATGGCGGGATGACCCCGAAAGTCGGCAGCACTTTGAGTTCACTCTCGTAGCAGAATTGCAGTTGTTGCTCATCCGTCGGTGGAACGCCGGCGCCGATCGCGAGCGCATACAGCATGACATCACGGTCGGTGTACTCATACGGAAGCGACGCTAATTTTGCGCCAAGAGCTTGCTTCGGATCAATAGGCATTGTCGTCTCTCCTTGTTGGTTTTGTCTATTCTTGTACAGGTTCCCCTATTCCCCTGTGTCTCTTCCTTTCGCCTTTGCCCTTTCGCCCTCTCTACCCCGGACGCATACCGCGAAGACAGAAGCGGATTATCTCTTCCTCGATGGCGTCCGCATTCTCCGGTGGCTGCGGCGAGAGCAACCAGCGCCCCATTACGACAGATATTCCCATTATGACCGTCGCCAGCACCGCCGGCTCTATCTCGCTAACGCGTCCCGATTCAATGCCGTCCTTCAACAACCCGTGCAGTTCCGCCCCGACGCCGGAGTGAAGCCGCATCGTGTACTCGGCGTCGACCGGTGGCCCCTCGATCAATATCAGCCGCGCAAATGCGGCATTGCTCCTGAAGTAGTCGAACGTGGCCCTGAGAGCGGCAACCACCTGTTCTTCGACCGACATCCCCGGCCTCCGCGCCTCAATCCACATGCGGTGCATCTCCCGGTTGGCCCGGCGCACGAGCGCGTCGTACACCTCACGCTTGTCCCGGAAGTAGACGTAGAACGTGCCCGCCCCCAGGTCGGCCCGCTCAGTAATTTCGCGGGTGGTGGCATCGTCATAACCTTCCTCGAGAAAGATTGACTGAGCCGCGTTAAGCAGCCTCTCGCGTGTCTCACGGCTTCGCCGCTCGGACCTGTTCTCACCCGGAGTCAGGCCTTGGAATTCGACTTTGGGGCCTGTCGACTCCGAACGGCGCACCTCCCGTTTGCGGGGCTGCCTCTGCTGTTTCTTTTGAGATGATTTGATGCGTTTAACGGCCATGAGAGTAGGTTGTTGACAATTATTCAATCCTGAGATATGCTCAATTATATGAGCGCATCTTCGCTTTGTCAAGCGAAGGAAGCCTCTCTCTAGTCAGTCGTTGCGCTCCCCTGCAATGGCGGGTGTTCCGTCAACTCTGTTTTGTCGGTTCATGAAAAGGGCGCAGTCCCGCCGAGGCGGGACGCCCCTACAAAAGTATACGCTCGCACTTGCAGGCTCGAGTGCGAACTGACACCAGTGTCAGGTCAAGTTAATCTTGTCGGTATTTGTGGGGGCACGGCGCGCCGTGCCCCTACGAAGAACCATGCGCTGATCCCAAGAGATCTTGTCATGACAGTATACTAGACGGCAGCTTGTTCCCCGGAAGGCCGTCACCCTACATTACGGGTCCTTGGGGAAAGGGTGTGGGAGGTTTGATTGTCGGCAGACGAGATGATATAGTGAATCAAATCAAGGAATCTTCGCGTCGCTCAGGATAAAGTTGAGGATATTGATCATGCAGTTTTCGACAGCCACGTGAATGCGGAGAGAAAACGCCATGAAGAGAATTTTTGCAAACGTGCGCGACCTCGAATGGGTGGACGGCCCGTATCCAAGCGTTAAGATGAAGGTTTTCCCGTCGGAAATAGACAGCGGCACTTACAGCATCTTGCTCGATGTGCCGCCCGGCGCAACGCTGCAGCAACACGACGAACCGCTTAACGAGGTGTTCTATATAATCAAGGGGACGATCAGCATCGAGGGGAGACAATACGGTGAGGGCACCTACTATTTCACGCCTGCCGGCATGTCCCATGGCCCGTTTGAGAGCCAAGAGGGCTGTCTGATACTTGTGACAAAGTTCTCAAGGTAAGACCCCCAAGTCGCCGGCGGTTCACAGTTCATGGTTTGCGGTTATCTATGGGCTCCGTTTGCAAAAACGTGAATTCCTGTCGTGATTTACTGCGCGAAACTGATGCACATTAGTCGCCGGGCGCAATGAATTGCGCCCCTACAGACGCGGATGAAGAAAATCGGGGACACGATGTCGCATCGTGTCCCCGATTCTCCCAAACAGTTTGTTGCCGAAATGTCCCGGCCGTAACAAAAATGGATTCCCGAGTTCGCGGCAATGATAGAAGTCGCGGAATTCCTGAAATATGATGCCCTCTCCAAGGGGAACTGTACAGGAATCCATTTGGGCAACACACCGTAGAGGCTTTTGTTCACTCAAGCCGCTCCGCGTTTTCGTCTCGTGTTTCGCCGCTTTGGCTCAGGTTTTCACATTGCGAGCGAGGCGAAGGAGCCCGATGATGATCACGATCATACCTAAGCGCAGCACATAGCTGACAAAGTACATAATCGTGGAACTGTCCAGCACACCCACCCTGGCAAAGGCGCTGAAGTAGCTTCCTGTGAACCCCGGACCGGCGAAAGCAAGCATACCGTATATGCCATAGAGTAGGAATCCTATGCCCAGGATATCCGCTCCGGGCATAGTCTTTGACTGTTTTATGTTGATATAGGCGCCATACGCGCAAGCAAGGAATATGATAACGTATGAAGCATTCTCGATTATCAAGGAAAGAATAACACCCGCTGTCATGCTTCCCCTCCAGTCTTTCCGCCACCTATCAGCGAGATGAACCTCTTGCCTACCAGCACAAAGATGATCGCTGCTGCAACCTCAAAGACGTTTCCCACTTGAGCAATGTTTCTAATGAACATCACCTTTTTCACGCTTCCCGGCGGCGCCTTTCCAAACATTTCGCCGGCAAAGGCGAGTTCGTACATCTTGGAGACTTTCAGACAGAATGAATAGACTCCCCCCGTAAGGATTATCAGGATGAAGGCGATAATCAGCAGAATTCTCGCCCGTCTATCGGGTACAAACTTGAATATCAGGAGAATCGAAAGCAGGCTCACCACTGCCAGAGTCAGATTCACTGCATTGAACAGAGTCGTTGCGGACAACATCAGGCCCTCCCTTCGAAGCTTCCGCCTTCCATTTGCCTTGACAGCCGAACACCCTGAACCCAACGAGCCGGCCAATCCGCATCGTCTGCGAAAAAGCCGGCAGCCGATACTCTATCCGACATTTGCCGGACGGAGTCATTTACCATAGAATCCGGATCACGACAGCCTTGAGAATTTGTATGAGAAAAAGCGCGACAATCGGTGAGATGTCTATCGCGCCCCCGATCGGAGGCACAATTCTTTGAATCGGAACGAGCACAGGGTCGGTCACAGAATTGAGAATCCGGACAAGCTGATTTCCCGGGTCAATCCCCGTCCACGACACAACGGCGCGCACGATGATGAGAAGAGAATAAATCTGAAGAATATCAATGAAGAGATTGCCGATTATCACAGTGGTGGAAGCCCCCTCCCGACCTCGATAGTCGACACGTCGATAGAAGGCGGCTTAGAATGCTTTCCGAACCTTGCCGGCTTTCAGGCAACTTGCGCACACTCGAATCGTCCGGACATTGCCACCCTGCGCGATTTTGGTGGTCTGCAAGTTCGGGTTCCACCGCCGCTTAGTCTTATTGTGAGCATGGCTGACGTTACAGCCGACGATCGGCTTCTTACCGCATATATCACAAACCCTGGCCACCTGGCGCCTCCTACATTGACGAAAAACCCTATGTCATCGAGTCTTTACTTTTCACATTCATTTATGCTATACTGCCGCAACGCAACGGCCACTTACAATAGCATAATTGACGTAATTATGCAAGTGAATTCGTAATCTTCGACGCCCCTACGGGCGTAATTCTTATTTATCATGAAAATCAGCAAAGACATGAAAATAGCCGATGTGCTGAAGAAATTCCCTTCGACCAGGGAAGTCTTCGAGACACGACTTCCCGCCTGCATAAGATGCGGCGGCTCATCGACTGACACCATCGAGCGCGGCGCCCGGATGCACGGAATCGACTCCGACGCGCTCATTGAAGAACTCAACCGCGCCGTAAAGCCGAGCAAGAAAAGCGATGTCTAAGACTATCATCTCGGCCCTGCGCGGAATGTACGACCTCCTGCCCGACATTGTCCCTCAGTGGCATCACATCGAGACGACTGCGCGCGGACTCTTTCAGCGGTACGGATACTCCGAGATGAGGACGCCCATTGTCGAGGACACCCAGCTTTTCGCGCGAGGAATCGGCGAATTGACCGACATTGTTACAAAAGAGATGTACACGTTCGCCGACCGGAAGGGCCGCAGCTTGACGTTGCGCCCGGAGGGGACAGCATCGATCGTGAGGGCATACGTCGAGCACAAACTGTATTCGCGTCAGCCTTTCTCGAAGCTCTACTACATCGGGCCGATGTTTCGATATGAGCGCCCGCAAACCGGGCGAAACAGACAGTTCTTCCAGATTGGCGCGGAGGCCATCGGATCATCGAGCCCGCTGATTGATTTCGAGATCATCGAGGTAGCGAACTCATTCTTCCGCAGCATCGGCTTCAAGAAACTCGTGCTCATATTGAACAGCCTCGGCTGTTCGAAAGACAGGCCCCGGTTCGCTGAATCGCTCCGCAACTACTTCGCGGATAAGTTGCCGATGCTGTGTCCCGACTGCCGCGAACGGCTCGACAGAAACCCGCTGCGCGTCCTCGACTGCAAAGTGGAGAACTGTAAAAGGTTGGCCGCCGGAGCGCCAACAACGGAGCAACACCTCTGCGAAGACTGCAAGAGGCATCTGGATACTCTGCGCGAACTCCTGAAGCGCAGCGCCATAGAGCACGTTCTCGATCCGCGTCTCGTGCGCGGACTCGACTACTACACACGGACGGTATTCGAGTTTCAGCATCCGGCCCTTGGCGCGCGAAGCGCCGTGTGCGGCGGCGGCAGATATGACAACCTCGTTGAACAAATCGGCGGCCCGCCGACCCCCGCCGCGGGTTTCTCCATCGGAATGGAAGCAACACTCATCGCCATGGAGAGAGAAGAGTTACACGCGCCGCCCGCGCCAATGCCTGCGGCCTTTATATGTTCGGTCGGCGAAGCGGCGTTGACCGAAGCCGCGCTTCTAACCGCCAAGTTGAGAAATACAGGACTGTCGGTTGAAATGGACTACGAAGGGCGCAGCCTCAAAGCGCAAATGAAGCTGGCGAACAGATCAGGAGTAAGACTCGCAATAATACTCGGAGATGAAGAGTTGGCCCAAGGGTCCGCCCGAGTGCGCGAAATGGCCACAGGAGAGGAATCGATCATCCCCCTGGCGGACCTGGAATCGAGCCTCCCGGAGAAGCTGAATCAGAAATAGGCGTCTGCGGTTGCCGGCAATCATCTGCGGCTAGTGACTCTTTCTGAAACAACACGACAATACGGAGAAAACAATTGACAGTCTCGTATAAACGCACCAACTATTGCGGCGAACTCAGGGCCGAGCACGTCAACAAGACGGTCACGCTCGCAGGCTGGGTACAGCGAAGACGCGACCACGGCAACCTGATCTTCATCGATCTGCGGGACCGCGCCGGCATCGTGCAAGTAGTGTTTAATCCTCAAGTCGACCCGGTGTCCCATGACCTCGCACAAAAGCTTCGGAATGAATATGTCATGGCATTGAGCGGAACGGTCCGGCTCCGGCCCAAGGACGCCGTGAACCCCAGATTGGCGACGGGCGAAGTGGAAGTCTACGCATGCAGCCTTGACATACTGAGTCAGGCGGCGACGCCACCGTTCGCGATCGAAGACGAGACCGATGCCAGTGAGGATATTCGCCTCAAATACCGTTATCTGGACTTGCGCCGCTCGTCCATCCAGAAGAATTTCTTCATCAGGCACAGGGCGACCATAGCCGTGAGAAACTACTTTGACAAGCTCGGCTTTCTCGAAATCGAGACGCCGTTCCTCACAAAGAGCACGCCCGAAGGAGCCCGCGATTTCCTCGTGCCCAGCCGCTTGAGCCGGGGTGAGTTCTATGCTCTGCCCCAATCGCCTCAACTTTTCAAGCAGATACTTATGGTTGCCGGCATGGACAAGTATTTCCAGATCGTGAAATGTTTTCGCGACGAAGACTTGCGCGCTGACCGCCAGCCCGAGTTCACACAGATCGACGTCGAGATGTCCTTTGTGACGCGCGAAGATATCATCTCGCTGGCCGAAGGTATGATGGTCGAGATATACCGCTCGACCCTGGGAATTGATCTTCCGACTCCTATACCGCGGCTTTCCTATGCCGAGGCGATGTCGCGCTTCGGAAAGGATGCGCCCGACCTCCGGTTCGGGATGGAACTCAAAGACGTGTCAGACCTTGCCGCTCGAACCGAGTTCAAAGTGTTCAAGAGCGCGCTGGAATCCGGCGGCTGCGTGAAGGCCATAGCCGTCTCCGGGATGAAGGAATTCCCGCGAAGTCGCCAGGACGAGCTCGTCGATTACGTGAAAGTTTTCGCCGCCAAAGGGCTGGCATGGCTTCACCACACTCCCAGCGGACTGACATCGCCGATTGCGAAATTCATTGACGAAGGAATCCTCCGAGAAATTGCCACGCGCATCGGCTCAAACGCCGGAGACTACATCATGTTTGTCGCCGACAAACCAAAGGTCGCACACGACGCTCTCGGCAACCTTCGCTTGAAGCTTGCGCGCGAACTTGGACTGATTCCGGCGGATAAGCTGGCGTTCACCTGGGTGCTCGATTTCCCGCTCTTCCACTATAACGATGAGGAACAACGACTGGAATCGGAGCACCACCCGTTTACCTCTCCTCTGCCGGAAGACTTGCCATTGCTCGACAAAGACCCTCTCAAGGTACGGGCGCAGGCGTACGATCTGGTATTGAACGGCACGGAGATCGGTGGCGGAAGCATCCGTATCCATGACTCGGAGCTTCAGACGAAAATATTTGCATTGCTGAATATCGGCGAGACGGATGCGCGCCAGAAATTCGGGTTTCTGCTCGATGCGCTTTCTTATGGCGCCCCCCCGCACGGGGGTATAGCGATGGGATTTGACCGCATCATCATGCTCTTGTGCGGCGCGACTTCAATCCGTGATGTCATCGGTTTCCCGAAGACGCAAAAGGGCATATGTGCGATGACGGACGCGCCGTCGCCGGTCGACCTAAAACAACTTCGCGAACTTGGCATAAAAGTGGACCTCGGCTAATGTCGCGTTTCCTAAGTCTTGCTGCAATGCTCCCCCTTTGAAAAAGGGGGACAAAGGTGGATTTGAGAAGTCGTAGAAGTCTTTACGACACAAGAAGCTAAATCCCCCCTTACCCCCCTTTGCAAAGGGGGGGAGAACGTCGCCGAATCAATGCATCTTATTTAGGAAGCGCTCTACTGGTGTCGTGGCGCAGAAACGCCGGACCAGATTCCATTTCAGCGCTGGTGGACTTTTCGGAGAGCTGACGCAGAGAATCGGGGACGCGATGCGGCATCGTGTCCCCGATTCTCTGAGACGGATCAGTCAACCGCCGAATCCTTCCGGACCTGCGCGGTGGTTCCATTGATCGTCATTTCGAGTTCGGCGGAGAATCTTTTGGGACATGATGGGTTGCGTTGCGGACGGCGGTGACTTATGGTCTCTTGACAAATTGAGATTTATCATTACTATATCCTACAAAACTATGGCAACTGTACTTGGATTCAAGGCAATATCGGGGGGTCGAGAGGACGGCAGGTAACATGACTTTTGACATCAACTTATTTTTGGAGAGCGCTCAACGAATCTTTCAGAAAGCCCAGGCCGAAGGCAGACTGGCACACAATCCGGAAGCCGGCATTTTGAGACGGATGGTCGAACAAGAAAAGGGCATAACCGTTTCAGCCTACGGGAATCTCTGCATCGATTCCGAGCCGAATTCCCGCGCGGCGCAATTCACCAAGAACAACATCGATGATCCATTTGGCGACGACGAAGTAAAACTCTTGCGGGAATGCGAGAAGTATCTTGGGCGAGAAGAGCTTGTCAGCATCGACCTACTGGTCGGCGACGGCTCTTTGGGCACCACGGCCCGCGCGATCGTCCCAAAGCGCTTAGCCCATCTGGCGTATGCCGGCGAGAACCAGTTCGGCCGGGCTCAGGGCCAGGTAGAGAATCCGACATATATCGTCATCTTCTTCACAGACGACGCTTTTGAGTCAAATCCGACAAAGCCATTGCCAAAGAAGGACATAACCATTCGATTGGCTTTCTTCGATGGCCGGATGGTGAAGATCATCCGCAACAGCAATTATTTCGGTGAACTGAAGAAGGGAATATTTGCGGCCGAGGATTGGGCGGGCAAGAAGAAACGCGGCGGCATATTTCTCCATGCGGGCTGCCGAGCGGATTATCTCCAGCAGACACATGGCGACTATCAATGGGTTCGATCTTTGCTGATTGCATTGTCCGCCAACGGCAAGACGACCACGACAAGCCGCGTGCTGGCGTGGAAAGATCATGAGGAGTCCTGGCTGATACAGGATGACGGCGGCACTTTGTTGCCTGACGGCTCGTTTCACGGTTTTGAAGCCGGCGGCATCTTTGTCAAGACCGACGGACTGAACCCTCGTGATCAGCGTGAAACTTACTATGGAGCGCTGAAGCCGGCTACATTCTTTGAGAACGTGTGGCTCGACGAGAAGGGTGTTTTTGACTTTTACAATTCCGAAAAAACCTCGAATGGAAGGGCCATAATCGTCCGCCGCGACTTCATGCACGCCGGCACACAGATCAGTGTCAACAACGTCGAAAACCTCGTTCTGATAACTCGCGGGCCGACCATCCCGGCAATTTGCCGGCTGAGCCCGGAACAAGCGGCAGCCTTCATGGTCCTTGGGCAGGCGATGCAATCCTCAGCGGGAGACCCAACCCAGGCCGGTAAGATAATCAGCGAGTTCTTCTATGACCCATTCGTTGCCGGCGACAAAGCCGAACACGCAAACATTTTCTATGAAATCATCAAGAATCTCAAGAATTTGCGATGCTTCCTGATCAACACCGGCGGCGTCGGCGAAGGCATGCGCTATCATGACATCACCCTGAACGACACGATGGGGATTCTCGACTCGCTTTGCAGAGGTGGCCTGGAAGATTGGGAAATGAACCCGAACATAGGCTTTGAAATACCGAAGGCAATCCGGATGGTTGACCCTATTCTCGTTCATCCGGAAAGACTTTTCTCGGCTGCCGATTTCGCCACGCGGAAAGAAGAACTTAAGAAGGCCAGGATTCAGGCGATAGAAGAGGTCGGAACCGGCCTCAATCCTACAGTCCGCAAAGTCTTTGTGCCTTAAGAATAGATTACGGACCAACTCTCTTCGTTCTATGGAGAAAAGACCAATCAATTTCGAGTTTGGGCTGCAGTCCGACCTCTTCTGGGACCAGTTGGGGGACGCCGAAGTTCAAGCTGCGGCCAAGCGCGGCTTTTCTTTCTTCGAGATATGGGGTCACATCCCGTGGTTCGACATATATTCTCCGACAATGGCGTCCGAAGTCAGGCTTCTCGTCGAAACCCACGGAATGCGCGTCCGGTCTTTTCATGCGCCATGCGAGGCTGATTGGGACATCTCTTCGGAAGACGAAAAGATCAGGCAAGAGAGCGTTCGCGAGACCATTCTGTCCATAGAGAATTGCCGCCGCATGCGAGGCGAACTGGTTGTTGTGCACGCGGGCCGGAATCTGAGGGCTGAAGGAGAGTCTTCCGACAACGAGCATACCCGTCGTCTCAAGAAGAGCATCATCAGCTTTCAAGTGATCCAGCAAGCAGCCCGTGAGAATGGTGTTTTGATAGCCGTGGAGAACCTGACGGCGAACGAAGTTGCTTGCCCGCAGGATCGTTTCTTGGAACTGCTCGACTCGCTTGACCCAACGGTCGTCGGGGTATGTTTCGACTCAAGTCATGCCAATATCACGCCTGGCACATTCGAGATGTTCCAGCACTTCCGCCATAAAATAATCACAACCCATCTCTCAGACAATCACGGCGTTTACGACGAACACAGGCCACCGTTTACCGCTTCGATCGATTGGAGTAAGGTCCTTCGCCTCTTACTCGCAAACGGTTTCCGCGGCCCCTGGCTCATGGAAGTCACCAACGGGGGGAATGACCCGCTCGAAGTTCTCGCCCAAATGGAGCTCTCGGCAAAAACCATGAAAGACCTGCTCCAAAGGCTCGCAAACGACGATTGAGATTCCCGGCAGTTGCCGTCAATACAAGTCTCCGAAAGCTGTTCCTTTGCCGGTCGCCTTCCCCTTAAACAGATTATACACCCACCCCTGGTAAAGAATAACGACGGGTATAAATGTCAGCGCCACGCCGAGCATGATCTTAAGCGTCAGAGGACTCGAAGCTGAATTGTGAATCGTCATGCTGTAGGCACTGTCGAGACTCGAGGGAAGCAACACCGGGAAGAGCCCGACAACGCCAAACAATGTGGCTGATACTATGACCAAGCTCGATGCGAACCAGGCTCTCCACCACGCGGCTTTGGCGATGAACACGCGAGTCGTCAGAAGACTCGCCACTGCGACGGCAGGAATTACAAACAGAACCGGGTTTTTCAGGTAGTTGTCATACAGGCCTGTCCTGAACCATGTCACGACGAGAAAGACGACGGCCCCAACCAGCAGCACCGGCCAGATCGTCCTTGCTGCCGAGCCTGCTCGCTTCTGAAGATCACCATCTGATTTCACAGCCAGCCATATGGCCCCATGCTCCAGAAATAGAGCGAGAAAGAAAACTCCTCCCAAGAGCCCGTACGCATTCAGCAAAGTAAGAAGTGTGCCCCGATAAATCCCCTCTGCATCGATCGGGATTCCCTGAAAAATATTGGCAAACGCCACTCCGAACAAAATCGCTGGAAGCACGCTGCCAAACACCATACAAACGTCCCACACCTTCTTCCATGCGACGCTGTCCGCGTTGTTTCTGAACTCCAACGCCACGCCCCTCACGATGAGCGCGAACAGAATCAGCATCAGCGCCGAATACAGCGCGCTGAACATAACGGCATACGTGCCGGGAAAAGCCGCGAATGTTACACCGCCCGCCGTTAGGAGCCATACCTCGTTTCCGTCCCAGAACGGGCCTATCGCGCCATACACCACTTGTTTGTCGGACTCGTTCTTAGCGAGCGCCGGCATCAAGGTCCCGAGCCCCAAGTCAAAGCCGTCGAGCATGAAGTAGACGGCCCACAGGATTCCCCAAAGAACGAACCAAATGGTTTCCAGCATGCTTACTCCTCCCTCTTATGCGTGTCAGCAGTCGCATCCACAGGCCCCTTGCGGGCATGCGTGAACAGCAGATAGATGTTAGCGACCCCTAATAGCGTGTATAGAACCGTCAGGGCAATGAGTGAGACCATGACCTGCGATGAGGCAATGGGCGAAACCGCATCACCCGTCCGCATCAACCCATACACTATCCACGGCTGCCTCCCCACCTCAGCCACAACCCAGCCCGCCTGGCCGGCAATGAATGGGAGGGGAATCGAGTAGAGCGCTATTCTCAAGAAAACCGGGCTCGAGTCGAGTTTACTGCGTTTGAGCCATCCGACAACCGTCAGCAACACGAAAAGGAACCCAAGCCCAACCATCAGACGGAATGAAATAAACGTTAAGGCCACCGGGGGCCTCTCATCTTTCGGAAAGTCCTTGAGACCCTTCACGATGGCGTCCGGTGAGTGGAACGCGATTATACTAAGAGCGCCGGGTATACGAGCGAATTCGAGGGAATTCCGTTCGTTTTTTTCGTCCGGCACGGCCAGGAGATGAATGGGCGCCGCCGCACTCGTCTCCCAGTGGGCCTCCATTGCGGCCAGTTTGGTTGGCTGTTTTTCGGCGACCTCGGTCCCATGCACATG
Source organism: Candidatus Poribacteria bacterium (assembly GCA_016215705.1). GTDB lineage: Bacteria > Abyssobacteria > SURF-5 > SURF-5 > SURF-5 > JACRIR01. Next base: position 31,585 of record JACRIR010000197.1, read on the forward strand.
GCCTTGTATCACTTCGACAATGGAGAAGATGAGCGCAAACACCACCGCAATCCTGAAGGACTTGACAAACAATTCCGTGTTCTGCTTTCGAAGTATGTGAAATGCGCTGATTCCCATCACAAGAAAGCCGGATATGATATAACAAGCGCTCGCCGTGTGAACAACCTCGAGAACTGCGAATTTCTGCGTCACAACCGCGAAGAAATCAGTGAGCTCGGCGCGCCCGTTGCGAATCACATATCCCACCGGATTCTGCATCCAGGCATTTGCGATGAGTATCCACGTTGCCGACACGTTCGAGGCTATAGCTACAATCCAAATAGTGGCAGCGTGTGCCTTGCGTGACAGTCGGTTCCAGCCGAATGCCCAAACGGCCACGAAAGTCGATTCGAGAAAGAATGCGACCGAGGCCTCGATGGCAAGGAGCGAGCCGAACACGTCGCCAACGTATTTGGAATACCTCGACCAGTTTGTGCCGAACTGAAACTCGAGCGTTATTCCGGTAACGATTCCGATGGCGAAATTTATCAGGAAAAGCTTGCCCCAGAACCTGGCCATTCTCTTATAATCCTCGTCACCGGTGGTGACATACTTTGTCTCCATTATGGCGATGAGGATCGAGAGGCCGAGGGTCAGAGGAACAAACAAGAAGTGGAAAAGCGTCGCCGCGGCAAATTGCAGCCGCGACAAGAGCAAAACGTTCATAGGGTTCTCCTTTTAGAAAAGTAGTCGTTCAGGACAGTATCTGACTTCTGAAATCGAGTCACGCGCAGTCTTCTGTTTACGTGATGCGGCGGAACGTCTGTTTCTTGCTCTTGCACACGGGACATTCTTCCGGAAGCTCCCGGTTAAACACATATCCGCATACTCCGCAAACATAGTAGTCAGGTTCCTGTTCCGCCACCATGGCATTCAGCGCCTCTTTGTAAAGGACCGAATGCCTCTCTTCCACGTCTTTCGCCCGGATGAAACTCCATGCGACATCCTCGCGTCCGAGCGCCATCGCCTGCTTTATGAGGGGCGGATAAATCTGTGTGTTCGCCTTGATCTCGTTCTCGAAAGCAACCTTGAGGTTCTCCTCGGTGTCGCCGACAACGCCTTCAAGATACCTGAGGTACTCGGCTGCGTGGATTTTCTCGGCTTCGGCGACGGCCCGGAAGAGCTTCGCAATCTGATCGAAACCATCTTTTTCCGCCTTCCGGGCAAAAGCCGAGTTTCTCATATATGCCTTCGATTCTCCCGCGAGCCCCTGTTTCAGGCTCTTTTCCAGATCTTCCGGCACTTTCTCATAGAGAATGAACTGATACATGAAGGCCCCGCACGAAGGACACGTCCCCGGCGGTCTTTCGTCTTCATGCATATAACCGCATACCGTACAAACCCATTTCTTCTCCATGCGGCCCCCGGTTACGCCTGCGTCGTCTGAGCGGGCGGCGTAAATACGCGTTGAGCCAGTTCCCGATCGAGCATGAACAAGCCGCCACCATCGCCCACTAGCTTCAGTTTCTGAACCACGTCGTTGGCAGAATCTTCCTCCTCGACTTGCTCATTTACGAACCACTGAAGAAAAGTGTTTGCGGCATGGTCGTGTTCTTCCAGCGCCAGGTTGACGAGGTTGTTAATTCGCCCGCTTACCATCCGCTCATGCTCATATGCGTGCTCAAATACCGCCAGCGGCGACTTCCACTCGGAAGGGGGGCCTTCGACCGCACGAAGCGCGGTTCTCCCGCCCCGACTATTAATGTAGTCGTAGAATTTAATTGCATGCACAAGCTCTTCTTGCGCTTGCACGCGCATCCAATTCGCGAAACCTCTCAAGTTGATGGAATGGAAATACGCAGACATTGACAAATAGAGATAAGAAGAGTAGAACTCCGCATTGCATTGGGCATTCAGCGCACCTTGCACCTTCTCGCTCAGCATATCAATCCTCCTCCTAGTAATTCTCCGCCAACAGCTCGAAGTGCGCCTGGGGGTGCGCGCACGCCGGGCACTCATTAGGCGCCGCTACTCCCTCGAGCAGATATCCGCAGTTGCGGCAACGCCAAACAACGGGACTGCTCTTTGTGAAAACCGTGCCGTCCTCGACGTTCGCCATGAGGGCGCGGTAGCGTTTGTCATGCTGTTTCTCGGCGATGGCGATGGACTCGAATATTCGCGCGATATCGGCAAAACCCTCCTGCTTCGCGACCTTGGCAAACGACGGGTACATCTCTTTCCACTCATAGCTTTCGCCCGCAGCGGCAGCCTTGAGGTTTACAGCCGTCGAGCCTATGACCCCGGCCGGAAAAGCGGCCTGAATCTCGACGTCGCTACCTTCGAGCAACTTGAACAACCGCTTCGCATGTTCCTTCTCCTGATTCGCGGTCTCGTCAAAAATTCCCGATATCTGCTCGAGACCTTCCTTCTTCGCCTGGCTCGCGAAGTAAGTGTAACGGTTGCGGGCCTGTGATTCCCCCGCGAACGCTGTAAGAATATTCTTTTCAGTGACAGATTCTCTAAGACTCATCTTCATTCTCCTTCCTCATGTTTTGCCGACATCTTTGTGCGACCCCTTGTCATAGTCCCCCGCCCTTGCCTGCATTCGGGACACAAACCCGTGAACTCCAGCCGATGACCGACAATCGTGTAGTCGGTCATGCCGCAAAAAGCATCTTCGAGACCGCTGACCTGCTCAGCCTCAATGTCGCCGACTCTGCCGCACCGCAGGCAGCGCACATGATAGTGATTATTGGCGTTCCCATCAAAACGCATTTGAGAGCCCGCGAGCTCGAGCTTTTGTATTTCCCCGGAATCCGACAAACTCTCGAGATTGCGGTAGACCGTGCCAAGACTGATGTGCGGCAGCTTGCGCCGGACCATTTCATAGATTTCATCCGCCGACGGATGCGAATCGACTTTTCTCAATTCATCAAGGATGGTCAGTCGCTGGCGTGTCATTCTCAACTGCTGTGAGGACAATGTGCCTCATCCCCTTTCTTGCAAATAGTAACCATTACCAATATGTCGCTTTTGTTTCTGCTTCGCAAGAGGTAAAATGGAAAATCGAGAAGAAACTGCAAGTGGGAGGATAAGCGATAGGTCCGATGCGTGTCAGTCTTCTGAGCTATCTCATTCTGTCTGCCTGATTCTCTTTTCGTAAGGCGCCAGCACTGCATCTTTAGGAAGGTTCTTGATGGCGTATTCACGCGCTGTTTTGCCGAACTCTTCCCTGGCAATCCCGTTGCGATACAGGAACATTAAAGCATCCAGCATTTCAACCGCGTTCTCTGGTTCGACTACAAGTCCACATCTGTTACCCGCTATTACCTCATTCATTTCGCTGCCCCGGTCAGCAGCGGCTATTACCGGTCTGCCACTGGCAAGTATTCCTGTAAGCTTTGATGGCATGACCACCTCGGTCACAGCCTTCTGTTGGGGGACAACAGATACATCGGCGGCTGATAGAAGATAAGGCAGCATCTCTGGTTCCTGCACCGGCAGGAATCTGACGTTTCCAAGACTCATTTCATTGTACCTTCGGATAAGTCTTTCCTTGTCAGCTCCGTCTCCCACAATAAGATAAATTATGTCACGCATGTCTCTTGTTTTCTCGGCAACATCAAGGATAACATCGAGTCCCTGTTTGACACCGATGTTGCCGGAGTATATAACCAGGAATTCGCCATCCAGCCCATGCTCTTTTCGAAAAACATTCTCTCGTTCCATTGGATAGATGAACTTTGTGTCCACCCAATTGGGAAAGAGAACCACTTTTTCAGGCTCAATGCCCTTTGCGATAATTTTTCGCCTCATGGTCTCGCTGATTGTGGAAACAAATGCGGCTTTTCGATAAATGAACTTCTCAATCCCGTACAGCAATCGGACAAATGGTCCGTTCTTGATCATTCCTAGATCCACGGCAGTGTCAGGCTGAAGATCATGCACGTGGAAAGTAAAGGGGATTCTCTTGATTTCGGCTATAAGATGCGCAACCAACCCGATGCCCAGTGGGGGCGAAATGGCAATCAGAACGTCCGCATTCCCTGCCATCAACAGATTGAGAAAAGAAAACAAGATGAATGAGAGTTCATGGAGCATCCTTGTGCGAGCAGTGACTTTCGAGGGAACATATAGATACGCGCGTTTTACCGTGACCCCCTTGATTCTCTCCGTCAAGAAGAATCTGTTCCTGTACGCGATAGGGACCCTCCACTCAGGGTAATACGGGAATGAAGTCACCGCTGTAACTTCATGCCCGCATCCAACAAGATGTTCGCACATCTCGGTGGTGTATTTCCCGATGCCCACACGCTCCGGAGAATAATTAATACCCACAACGAGAATTTTCAAATCAACCCCTGCAAGCTCTGGCAAACAATGAGATTCAATGCGGCTCCGTCCTATTCAGCCTCTTCTGTGCCTGTCAACCGCTGCTTCCTTCCAGACCTTCAACCTTCAACTCTTGACTTTCGACTTCCGATCCATGAATAGCCAGCCATCCGATGCTTGCCCACAACAAGAAAGCAGTCACAGGATCACCAAAAACCGGAGTGAAAAACGAGTAGAGCACAATTGTGGATATGAACGAGAGAACGGCAAATGAACGATTGCTTTCAATATACACTGACCTTACAAAGAAGAAGAAGCACAGAAGCAGGAAGACCCCGCCCGTTACATAGGAAGACAGAATCTGGTTGTGTATCATCCAGAAAGGATACAAATCCCATTCGTTCAAGCCCCACGGGTCCAAGAAGAGGTACCGGCCAAAACCCATGCCAAAGCAGCGAGTTGTCCAGTTGTCATGCATTTCATCCAAAGCCATCTGCCAGAAAAGCAACCTCAGTTTAAGGGTTTGGTCTCCGGACAACGCTTCCGCTCCCAGCAGGGGAACATCGGATAGAGCCGCATACCGCTCGGATAGAAACTCCGAACGAGCTGCAAACAAAGAAAACAGAATTATGACGATAGCCAGGACACCGAGTATCTTCCACCGCGATTGGACTCCCCTCTTCAGCGCGTAGTACGCGCCATGAGTGAATAATGTCCAAACCACAGCCAGATGGAATCCTCGTGTTCGGATACTGATCATGTATACTGCGAAAAACACGGCGAAAACGATGTGCCACATTCTTATACGGCGATTCTGAAACAGGTCGTTCAGGATTGCGCAGAAGACAAACAAGAGCGGTATCCGCAAGTTGAAGGCAATTTCAGTGCTCATCGTTGTTCCGAGGTAGCGGGGCGTTTCTTCTATTCCATAGACCAACAGGATCGGCGTCGCGAGCACAAAAATGCCGGATATCAAGCCAGGCAGGTTTATCTTTCGGAAATACACTCCAAAAAGGATCGAGGCAACAAAGAAAATCTGGGAAAAATCGCGCAGCACCGATTCCATTGGATTCTTCAGCAATGAGTATGGCAACAATACGCCGGCAAAAACAAAGAAAACAATCGTATTCCGCGCCATCTTTCCATTCCTGTAAAAAATTAGCAGGAGAAGATTGCAGCCGACCAGCGCGATCTCGAAGACGGACGTCGAAATGTCGGAAAGCGTGAAACCGGCCACCCGCCCTGATATGGCGGCCAGCCACAACAGGGCGGCCGCAGCGTACAGCGGCAACACGGAAACATCTATGCGCTGATGTAGATTGAGCAAATCAACAGGTTTCTTTGCCATATCCATTGTTGGTGTCAGCATTGGTTTCCTCAGAACATTAGTTGTAGTAGGGAAGATAGGATAGAGACTTCTCCGTCAGTCCGGTTCTCAAAACGTAGCCATTCAAGTTGGCATTAAGTTTGTTAATCACCAAATCGAAACGGTCAAGAAAGCCAAAGCTTTTCGGTCGAATACGTCCAATCCTTTCAAGTAGGGCCTCCCTCCTCAGGTTGCACTTTCCCAGATAAAGATCGCTCACGGATAGTAAGTAGTCCTGTAGAAACCCTCTCTTGGTGGAACTTTCTTCTGCGAAACTTTGCCAACTGTCTATCGACAAAGTCTTTACCTCGTTCAAATCGGCGAACCTGCCTCGGTCCCCCATTACTCCGGGAGGACGTTTCCCAATCACAAATGCCGCATCCTTTTTGTCGAGAGGCTCAAGAGACAAATAGTTGAAAAGCTTCTCCCGTGTGGAGGAAGAGTCGGTCACCAGCGTTTTGTAGTCAATCGAGAAAGCGCGTTCAGCATATTTCTCGCTTGCCTCGGCGAGGATGCCGGGAGCACGGAATAGGTCATTGTAGAAGTACGGAATGCCTCTGAGTCTGCCGTGTAACCATGTCCTTGACACCGAAGTCACTACTTCCAAGGGATTGCGGAACAAAAACACGAATTTGCCGTCCGGAAATATTTCAACAAGACGATCTATAATATAGTAGTAGCGAGGGGTCTTATCAATGAAATGACTGGTTTCCCGCGTCGAGAGGCTTCCATAGATGCTCAGCGCAAAATTCTTGATTGCCTGATCATAGTCTTTCAATCCGTTCGGTAGTTGCTTTACGACATCATAGACTGCTTCTATCGAGGTGTGATGCCCGTACAGACTCATATTCAAGCCGGGCATTGTGCTGGTTACCATCGGAAGCAAAAACCATGGTTCCGCAACCGTGGACACCTGCGGGTGAGCGGAAATCAAGCGCTGAAGCAAGGTCGAGCCTGCTCTGGGCATACTGAAGATGAAAACCGGAACTATGTCTTTCATCGGACCACCATTGAACCTGTTCCGCAATTGCAGCTTTGAATCAGAGCCCCGCAGACGTGAATTCATGCGCACAGGAATTCCAGCCTGCTTCAGGCCCCGCGCCTGAGAACAAGTTGACACCTGCAGAATTGCCGGACAGATTCTGTTGCATCATTGCAGCGCGACATCACGCAGGAGAGGTTGTGTCGCGCGAAGTACATACCTTTGAAAATAATACGATAGGCGGCGATACCTAATGGAACTAACCAGAATCTCGGCCAAGCCTACAAGCTTCTGTCTGCGGGTCTTTCTTACTCCATAGTGCTCATACACCAGCTTCATCTCAGACGCCCACTTTAGCCCAAGATCGGAGCCAAACTTAGCTTTGTCGTGTATCCGGTATGCGCCCCATAGCGAAGGAACATATTTGAAACGAATTCCCTTCGACAAACACCTCAGGTAAAACTCGACGTCCATTGCGTAGTGCAACGATTCGTCAAAACAACCGATCTTCTCGACGACGGTTCTCGACATGAACGCACTCTGGTTCGCAATGAACATTCGGTAGTTGATGAAGAACGGTAGTGACGGGGGCATGCCGTACCGCATCCTGATGACTCTGGATCGCCCATCAATAATGGCAGTATCTCCGTAAACAATATCGGCGTTACCGGATCGGATTGCTTCTTCGGCTTGCTGGAAAGCGTTCTGATCGACGAATACGTCATCGCTGTTTTGCCAGGCTATTATTGATCCGCGTGCGAGTCTAATGGCTTTGTTGATAGCATGGGATTGCCCCTTGTCAGGTTCTGAAACATAGATGGTGACCATGTCTCCGAATGATCCGACTACGGACGAAGTGTCGTCCGTCGAACCGCCGTCCATGACAATAACTTCTATGGCCGCATACCGTTGTCTTCTGATCGATTCCAGAGTTTCCCCGATGAAATCTCCCTGATTGAACGACGGAATAACCACGCTTATTGTCGGCTTCATATATGAATCAGGCATCCGGATCTGTCCTTCAATGCGCGTTCAGACCATGCCATTGTAGGCGCGAATCTGTTCGCACAGTATCTTCAGCCCTTTTCTGCGCCGCGCCTGCGAATGAATCGTCGCCTGCGCAATCAAGAGACAGACTCATTTCACTCATTCGATCCGAGCGCGTCCTGTGGCGACATCAAAAAGCAGTTCCCCGCTTCTTCCCCAATCAAACTTGTCCCTGCAAACGTCGAAGGCGTTCTTGCTGATTCTGTTGAGCCGGTCAATGTCATCAATAGCTTCTATGACTCCCCCCACAAGATCCTCGATGCTGTCGAATTCCAGGTAATCCCGATTCGGAACCAGCGGCAATCCCGCCATTGTCCCCTTCAGGGCAGCAATGGGAACTCGATGAAACACGTAATCCAAGGATTTAAGCTTAAAACCTCCGCCGGCTTTCTCAGCCACTATTGCTACCCGGGATTCCAGCAGTATCTCCTTCAAAGATTCCACCCACCCTATAAACTCGACGGCCTTCGTTCTGCCGGCAATTTCCTTGAACAATCCAGCCGGTCCTGTTCCGACTATTTTGAGCGACACGCCCGAACTCGCAAACCTGGAACCAGCGGCCAGGGCAAGTTCCCTGAGATTGATTTGCTTCGCTTGCCAGAAGAAACTGCCGAGCATTACGGCCTGCCTTCTTGTGCGGCAGGAGATTTGGCGGTCAGCAAGCACGGTTCCTGAGTAGCCCGGGGTGACAGTCGTCACTTCTTTTTCATAGGCGCGGTTGAGCGTGCGGGCATCGTCGGCGGTAATCGCGGTAATCCTGTCAAAATCCTTGATGGCTCTTTGCTCGTGATGCTTCACTTTCCGCGCGTCCCACCGGAGTGCCCATCTCTTCATGATTCCGCTCTCTTCTTCAGCCATCGATTGTCTCGCCAGGGTTTCATGATTCTGCATAACCAGAACCGTTCTGGGCAGCCCATTTCCTGATTGCCGGAATCTCTTTTTCAGCTTCTCGATCGCCCAATATGTTCTTAGATGATCGCAGATGACGGCATCGACGCCATCCACAGGAACGACTCTTTCCAACAACCGGAACATTCCGGCAGTCCTGTCCTGGTAAATGATATTCGGATACAATGAAAAGAGGCTCGCTGCCTTGGATCTTTGAGCCGCTGTAGCCGCGAACTGCTTGTGACCAAAATCGCCAAGACAAGGTTCCCCATTGTCGGAGTGCCCAACGACCAATACTTCCGCAAAGCTCATAAGCGACTTGACAAGATGATATATATATACCCTATCGCCGGCAGATAGCTTTGCCGGAAGAACTGTGGTGATAAGAATAATCCTCTTCATTCCGAATCTGCCTGCGCAAAGGTTTCCTTGCCATTAGGCGTTCGGCCTGTCAGCACGCAGATTCGGGATAACATTCCAGAATGCATCAAACTCTCCTTTGAGAGATAAACACAGGCTTAAGCATATTGATGCCCATTGAATTCCGGACAAGTATCAGACAAATAATGTTCAAGACCGCCAGGCTCATTGCGGACGCAATTGCCGCTCCGATGAATCCATGTCGGGGTATTAGTAGGATGCACAGCAGTACGTTGATGACCGCTGAAACAAGAACACCATTTCTTAGCAAATGGCCATTCCCACTCATCATGAGTAAATATCCGACGGAGCCGGCCGCAACATTTATCAGTTGCCCGGCCGCCAGGATGGACAGAGCAACACCGCCTTCCCCGAATTGGGGCCCAAACAATCCCATCACAAATGTTGGAGCAAGAATGAATAGGGCACAGAGCGGACTAACTATCAGTATCATTAACCTCGCTGACTTCCTGGCGGTCGAACCCAGGGCCTCCATATCACCCAGCCGGTGGAGAGCGGCAAACTTGGGCGCTGCTATGCTGTTAACGGCAATCAGGACGTAACCCATGAGCGAGGCAGTTCGGGATGCAATCCCAAAGACACCGACATCTTCACTTGGTCTGAGAATGCCCAACAACAGAGTCGAGCACCAAACCATGACGAGATTCGTGAAAGCAATCCAGAAAAGCGGTGTGGCGCTGCATAGCAGCCGGCGTGTGTCAAAACGGCCCTTTACGTCTCGCAGTTTCGGAGTGGCAATTCGCCAGATGCCATAGGCCAAAACCCCGGTAAGCGTCACAGCCAATGTATAAGCCCATACCGCTCCTTTTACGCCCCACGACTGTCCGAAAAAATAGAGCGCAACCAAGGAAAAAATGGGCGTCCCTGCGGCCTGAACCAATTGGGAATCACGAATGCGCTTGATACCTTTCAAAGCTTCGGCATGAAGTGTCAGCAATACCATCGGGACAACTGCCGCCGCCATCCAACGCAACGGTTCTTCTGTCTCAGGTTTGGATAATACAGCCGTGGCCAGCCATGGAGCCAACATAAAAAGAACGAGCCCTGATGCAACTGCCGCTCCTGCCGCAAATGTTACTGCTTTCCGATAAACACCCTTAACGGAGGCCCAGTCGTCGACGGCCGCGCCGGCAGCGACGAAACGCAGCAATGCATTGTCCAACCCCATCGTTCCGAAAACCGCAACGATTGTGGCTAGGGTGAGCGCAAGATAGTAGACGCCGGAACCGCCGGCCCCTAGCATCCGGGCGAGAACAACATTGAATGCAAAAGCAAACCCGGCGCCAAACACCTTCAGCACAAATGCGACGGACGCGCCTTTCACCACTTCGAGCATGTGGGCGTCGAGAATGTCCGCTGCAAACGGCAGCCCATTGAACGCAGTTCTCAAATTCACTTGCAAGTCGGAATTCCTTGGAATTTGCTAGACCCCTGTCCCCATGAACACGGCAGGTATGGTTTTCAATATAATTTTGAAATCGAGTGACAACGACAGATTATCGATATATTCCAGGTCAAGGCGCGCCCATTCATCAAAATCAACATTGTTCCTTCCACCCACCTGCCACAAGCACGTGAGCCCGGGCCTCACGGAAAGCCTGCGCCTCTGCCAAATGTCATATCCTTCAACTTCCGATGGTATCGGCGGCCTTGGGCCAACGATGCTCATGTCGCCTTTGAGCACGTTTATGAATTGGGGCAACTCATCGAGGCTGTATCTTCTAAGAAGTCTGCCGATTGCCGTGATCCTCGGGTCCTCCTTTATCTTGAACACCGGCCCTGACATCTCGTTCAGATGCGCAAGCTCCCTTTTCAACAACTCGGCGTTGTCGACCATTGTTCGGAACTTGAGCATGCTGAATTCTCTTCCATTCAGGCCACACCTCTTCTGTTTGAAGAAGACGGGGCCTTCGGACGTGAGCTTGATCCCCAAAGAGATCGCCAATAGCAGAGGCCCTGCAAGCACAAGAACGACCGCCGATACGGCAATATCCACGATCCTCTTTGTGGCAGCGACTTCATCTAATCGCGATATCGGATTGAAACTCAAGAACGACCATTCTCTCAGCTTCTCCATCTTCGTATGCGCAATCTCATGAGCGTAAAAGTCGGCGGCAATGCTGGCCTTTCTGCCCATCTGCTCACAAACGAGAACGGCCTTCTCGATTTTGTCAAGCCATTTTCGAGGGACCACAAAGATCACTTCGTCAACCGGCATAGCCGTGAGGGCTTCCTGGATTCCGTCAAGTGTGCCGATGACTGTGCCGCTGTCAAGCTTTCTCCCAACTAAAGAGACATCTCTATCAAGAAAGCCAAGAATCCTGAGTCCCCACTCTTTATGATGTTGTATGAGAGCGGCAAGTCTTTGCGCCCTCAGCCCGGTTCCGACGATGAGAATACCTCTGTAATTGAGACCCCTTTTGCGGATGTTATGCAGAAACACATAGAGAGAGAGCCTTTCTCCCATTAGTAAAACGGCGTTGAGAATAAGAAATAAGAATATCAGAGTTCTGCTTATGGCTTGAATCTTGAAAATGAAGAGAGAACTCATGAGTATTATTCCGCCCAGAAAGACGGTCTTCACAGGCGGGAGGAGAACATGCCCGATGGCCAATGTCCTGATAGGTGAATACGCCTTGTTCCCGTACAGGAGAACCGCCCACAAAGGCAGAACAATATACAAAAGAAAAAGGTAGTGTGAAATCGGGCTTAGAGGAGCCAGGGATAAGGTCGCGCTATGTCTAAGAAAATACGCAAGGAAGAAGGAGGCCACGGTGCTCGCCAGATCAAGAGACAACTGTATCCTCCGCAGGAGGCTATGTTTCTCTTTGAGCATGAATCCTCAACGCCCTTTCGCGCTATTGCTGCTTCCGTCGCCAACGACAGATATACGAGCGGGATTGGCTCCTCGCACATACATCTTTTGTATTCTATGATTTGATCCTGGTATGAGACTCATTGGTCTCAACCGTGTCTTGCACTTGTCGCAGCATCAGCGTGGCATACTCGTTTCCCGCGTCGCAGCACAAAGCCTTGTCAGTCTGCTTCCGCGCAGAGCCCGCGACAATTCCTACCTTGAGGAATTGGGCAGAAGTCAAGTCGCCCTTTATACGAATTCTCACAGCCACAACTTCCCCGCAACGCGGGAAATCCGTCGGATAGGCTCTGCCTTCGCTGTAAATCCTGTGGTCGTGCCGAAAGACGATTTGCCAATCTTCGTCGCAGAATTGAACGCTTGGGTGATAGTCCGGAGGTAATCGGTCGCTGAACCGCCAATAGTAGGTGATGAATCGCGCCTCTTCGGCAAGTTCCATGCCCTCGACAAAAACGGGAACCCTCTCACTGCTCAAGGTATAGCCAACCAGCGTAATTTTTCCGCCAAAGTCAACGTTACATGGAACCTCGGGAGTCAATGCCGCCAGGCGAGCGGACCATGCCTTTGACTGCGAGCCGGCAAGCTCACACAGGCGTACTAGAGAAGAAGCATGCGCAGGAAGAATCTCAACAGCCTTGCCATAAGCGTCGATAGCGTCATCTTTCCGTCCCATCTTCTCGAATCCCATCCCGAGATAGTGCCATATGAGATGTTTCTGCCGCCACAGGCGCACTGTTTCGTCGTGTCGAGCCGCGAGAGCGCCGAGAATGGCTGTCCCTTCTTCTTCCCGACCACCCAGAATCGCCCCGGCGCCACGAATAAAGTCGGCTGTGAGTTTGTCAGAATCTGTGCGCAATGCCACGGTGTTAAGGATTCTCCTGGCGCGATCATATTCGTCGGCTGATAGCCGCGAGTTATTGATGACTAATCGATAAAGGTGGTCTATTGATGCGTTCCATTGCGGGGCGTCGTCAAACGCACCCGCCGCGGAGGAGAGCTCGGCGGCCCCAAACAGAGCCTCAGAATTCGCCCAGTCCTGGCGCAAAACGCTTAAATACTCGCGCATCGCTTCTCGGTTGCGTCCGCGTCCCCTGAGACGACGCGCCTCCGCAATCTCATCGACAAGCCGCTGGCGCAGAAGGGCCTGGTGCTCCGAAGCCGCCTCTTCTCGCGCCTGCCAATCGCCCAATATGCCAAAGACTGCACAGCGCCTCCGCGCGACTGAAAGCTTGATTTGGAGAGGGGCACGGTTATCATAACCGCGCGCGCCCTTGAGCGAGGGCGCTGCCTCATAGTCGGCGAAGACCACGCTCCTGAAGAAATGCGGCCGCCACGCCGGAAACCCCGTTGGCTGCGGCCCGAGACGTTGAGCGTCCGCCAACTCCTCTATTACTTCGAGACATGCAATGACGCCCTCCCAATCGCCCATATCCCAAAGGATACTGCACAGGCGTTCATAAGCCCCCTGTGTTTTGGGGGTCACGGAGAGCAGGTCTATGTCGCTGCCGGCGAATGCCCGCTTTGGGGGCCCGATCTCATTCGCGAATGTGGATGTGCCTCCGTTTGCGACAAACGAATACACCCGGTCGGCATAATCCGGATCGGAGCGCAATGCGGCTCGAAAATACTTACGGGCCATGTCCACTGGGTCCTCCTCGAGGCCATGCCGCCGGCCGACGTTCCCGGCGAGCATGAGTTGACCGGCATCGAAAAGTATAGCGGGCTTGTTGGGCGCAAAGGCCACCCCTACTTCCGCTCGATGCGCGGCCTGTTCCGACGTCTGATTGAGTTCGCCAAACACGCGGCCAAGCGCCAAATGATACCGGGCTACGGTTGGAGCGCCATCGATTGCGCGCCTCAAGAAGTTCTCCGCCTGCAAGAGCAATGGCCGGCGCTGGTCGTGCAACTGAGGAGTCAGGCTCTTCACGAGAGCAAACACGACCTTCTCCATTTGGCTTGTGTCCTCTTGCCCTTCTGCCGACGCGAGCAGCGGCGCTCTCTTCGCCGCTTCCTGCGTCGCTATTTCATCAGCGCGTCTGAGCGCATTGTCAGCGGAATAATAGAGGTAGCGGGGATTGCGAGGATCCAGATCCACCGCGTTTCTTAGGAACACTCGACTCCGTTCCGCGGGACTGCTTGGTAGAGAAAGGGCCCCATTCAGTTTCGGATTTTGGACTTTAGACTCTCTTAGGAGGCCGTTTCCCGTCTCCCCATTTCCCGGTTTTCCAGTTTCCCCGCTACTCATGAGAAAGAAGTAGTCATCCGGCCCTTCTTCCGGAAACGCGAGCGCCAGATACTGATTGAAATAGACGTCCGCCACCGCGTTTCTGAGAAGAGGGCGTGAAGCAAATGCGGCAAGGGCGAGCACAAACACCGCCGTGGCAACTCGAATCGGGCGTGGGCCAAGCGGCAGAATCCAGCGCCCTGCGATGGAGGATGAATCTTCCCCCCTCCTTGGAATGCGGGGAACCGCCAATGCAAGGCCGGCCACTGTCGCAAATATGATTCCGTTCGACGTTATCTTGCTGAGGTTATAGTCAACAAAACTGTGAAGCAGCATCGCTGAAGCGCCAAGCGAAGCGCCAAGCGCGACCCATCGCTTAAACGGATCTTCTGTTCGCATGGCGGAGCGGAAAGAACTTGCCGCGAGCCAGAAACTGCCGATAGCAAGCACGACTCCGCCCGCGATACCCGTTTCACAGAATACTTGCAGCCAGTCGTTGTGCAGGTAATCCGCCCATGCGTCGCCAAACCGAGGAGATTGATACGCGGGGAAAACCGTCCCGAAGGACCCCAACCCCGTCCCGAAGAGCGGATAATCGCGAATGAGAGTGAGCGCGCTACGGGCAAGGTCCGCGCGGTCGATCCATGATGTGGATTGACCATTCACCGCATCCTCGATGCGACTGATCGCCACTTCCATCCCGATGCCGGCGGCAACAAGGAACATTGCGCCCACAATTAGGAGCACCGCAAGCGTGTAGCGGCGGAATCCGGACCCGGCTGCGAGAAAAAGAACAAAACCTATGAGAGAGATAAACAGACAAATGCCCCCCGCCCGCGAAAGCGAGAAGAAAACTGCGGCAAGCATGACGACGGAGAAAGCTGCGATGATTACTTGCTGGTAGACAGTAGAAGAGGAAAGCGCCAGGACAATGCGCTGTCGAAAGGGGATTCCCCTGAACCGAGTCCTCATTCTTTTTTCAGGTCGACCCCCAATTCCTACGAGTAGTCCAAGCAAAACAGGGATCACCATCTCCAGCAGACCGGCAAAGTGGTTCTTATTGTGAAAAGTGCCGGTGACAGCTTCCAGATGGTATTGCCGGAGGACCCAGAAAATGTGTTTGTGTCCGGAGAACTGTTCGGCAAAACCGTAAAGCGCCTCAAATGAGCCCACTGCCGCCAGCGCGAGGACTATTCCAACTGTTTGCCGGCGCGTGCGTGTAAAATTGGCGACAACAAAGAACACAGCCATCAGCGTGGCCACACGAACGATTTCCATTCCGGTAGCGTAAGGAAAGAGCGATAGGGTCCTTGCTTGTTCCGATGCGGGATAGTCCGTAATGGCTTGGCAATATACCCGCCATGTGCTTGGAGATATGCTGTTGAGAACGTCGGGTGAGAAAGGCGTGAGTTGGAATAGCGCCGTCCCCAGGAAAAGCAGAAGAAACCCCCAAGCGGGACTTCGGATGACACTCACGCTGCCGCGCCATGCGCCTTGCGCCAGCCAGCAGACCATAAGCAAGAGTCCAAGGAAAGCAAGCGAAAATCTCGCCCACGGCGCCACTCCTCCTAGTGCAAGCGGAGGAAGCGTTATCATGGCGATCAGGATAGCTTCGATTAGTATGTCGAATTCGTCGGCGCGCCGGCGCTCTTTCTTGTATCCTTCAGACATTGGGGCTCACTTTGTTTCTCGCTCCCCGACCTGAAACAACTAGCAGGTTCTCCCGCTCCTGACCGTCCACCCCCATGACAGTCTCTTTCTCCTATCAGTGTTCGGCTTTCTCGGTTCCGGCAAATTGATATATTCACCGGCAAGTATCCTCAACGGACGGTGAAAGAGAATATCTTCGACTTCCTCGGGCGGCAGAAGTTTTTGCATACGCGCGGCTGCTTGAGACAGTCCTGGCGGGCGACCATGAATCGAGTGCGCATCGCTTGCAACGAGATGCGCCAAGCGCCCGGATATGAGCGCAAAGGCGCACTTCTGAGGACGGTCACCAAGATCGCCGGTTATGCTGGCAGCGGTCAATTGAACCATGTTGCCGGCTTCAACGAATTCGATCATTACAGATGGGTCTTCCTGCACATCCAGTATCCTCTCGGGATGCGAGATTATCGGCGTAATTCCCAAGAGCTGAATCGAGAAGAGCAACTGCGACAAGCCCATCGGCAGCACGTCTTGCGGCAACTCCACCAAGAGATATTTTCCGGAGTTGCCTAAGGTCATGACCAAGCCTTGACGCAGAAGCCCATCAAGATCGGGAACAACACGCACGTCCGCGCCCGGTCTGATTGTCAGGCGAACATTTTCAGCCTGAAGACGCCGCTGCAAAAGGGCTACACCCCTAAGAATGTCCTCGCGGGTTACATTGTATGCGTCGTTGAACATGTGAGGCGAAACCACGATTGCAACCGCGCCGTCCTCAGCCGCCATGCGACACATGGCAAGGGATTCTTCCATATGGACAGGACCGTCATCCAGACCCGGCAAAATATGAGTATGAATGTCAATCACCAGCGCACCTGAAATCCTTTATCCTTTTCTTACTTTCAGCCGTTCAAGAGCTTCCCGGCACATTCTCTTCGTCGAGTCGCTCGCAAGCGCGGCGGATTTTCGAATTCGGGCATACGGGGCAACTGCAAGCGGACGCTCAAGACTGCGCCGCGATTTGTGGCGCCGGCGCTTGTGTGTTCCATCACCATCATCGTCATCGGCGCCGTAACCATAGCCATAGTAATCGCCATAGTAGTAGCTATGATATGTGCCCCGTGGCACATCGGCATTATTCAGCACAATCCCGAGCACCCTGCTCTGCGTTTCGACAACGATGTCTCTGGCCCTGGACAACAACTCCTTCTGAGTGGAGAAACTGCGCACAACCATAACTATATTCCGGACATGCTGGGAGAGCACGGCTGCATCGGTAACGCTTACAAGAGGAGGAGTGTCAAACACCACCACATCAAACTCTTTATCCATCTCCTCAATGAGACTCTTCATGCGCGGGTTGTTCAGTAGCTCCGCCGGATTCGGCGGCAAAGGCCCGCACGTCAGCAGCTTGAGCCCATCAATCCCCGCCACGGGCTGAATGGCTTCGCGCAGGCCCGACACCCCTTCGCCCGCCAGGAGGTTGCTTAATCCCGGACTGGAGGGCGCCGAAAATATCTTGTGGAGCCGCGGCTTCCTCATGTCGGCGTCAATGAGAATCACTCGCTTTCCGGTTTGCGCCATCATGACTGCGATATTCACGCTACTCAAGGATTTGCCTTCCCCTCGAGACGCGCTGGTTACCAGAACGTTCTTGAGACTCCCGTTCATTCCGGAAAAAGCGAGCGCAGTGCGAATTGAGCGAAATGCTTCGGCCACGGGAGACCGCGAGTCTCTCAGCAAATGCAGTTCTGGCGGAGCTTGTCCGACTCCACCCGCGTCGTCTTCTTCAATTGCGGGAACATACCCGATCACGGGAACCCCAAAGAGCGACTCCACGTCATCCTTGGTCTTAATCGTTGTATCAAGATACTCCACGAAGAAACAGAGCCCTAAGCCGAGCGACAGGCCTACAAAAGATGCCAGCATGAGTGAGAATGCTTTCCGCGGCTTCACAGGTTTGGCCGGGACACGCGGATGGGTGATAATGAAGATATTGTCCCCTTTGGAGCCGGCCGCAGTGGCGATTTCTATTTCCTCGATTCTTTTGGCGACTGCATTGTAGGTTTTGCTCAGAGTTTCGGATTCATCAGTAAGGACTTTGTACTGGACAGCGATCTTGTTGAAGTCCATTACTTCCTCTTCTTGCTTCTTCAACTCGGCGCGCAACTGGCGCTCTTGCCTGAGCGCGCGATCGTATTCGGACTTGACAGAGCCGAGTATGCTGAGCATTTCCGTCTCGGTCTTCTCCTTTATGGCGTCCAGCATTGCCTGGGCCGCTTTCACTTCCGGATGGTTGGGACCGAACGATTTACCCAGGTCGCTAAATCTCTGTTTCGTCTTTATGTATTCAAGCTTCAAATCACGGATAGTCTCGCTGCGGGCGATCTCGGGCAAATTCTCCACTTTGATGTCTCCCCGCAGAGCACGCTCAATAGACCGATAGTCGCTCTCCACTTCGATACGTTTCTTCTCGACATCGATCAGGTTCTTGTTGATCTCCTTCAAACGCTCAACGACGATGTTCTGCGTCTTTTCCAGGGATACCATGTTGTATTTGACCATGAATTTCTGGAGCTCATTCGCCTTCGTTTCCACTTGCGGCCGTAGCTCCTCGTTCTTCTGTCGCAGGGCTTCAAGACCCTCGCGTGTTACCCCAAGCGCTCTGTTGCGATAGTCGGAAATATATCCTGTGACGAGAAAATTCAGAACACGGGCCGCCAATTCCGGATCCTTCCACTCGAAGGTCACTGCAGCCAGCCTCGAACGGCGCGCCGGAACCACGGAGAACAGCTTAGCAAACGCTTCAATCGGCTCTTTCTTGTCCCGGAACTCCTCCATGTCGCCAAAATGAAACTCCTCAAACGTTCTCTCGAGAATTGGTCGGCAGACAATCAACTTGTACTGGGTCTCCAGGAATTCCTGATTTGCCAAATGGCCGCCCGCTTCTCCAAGAGTGGGATCGTAGACCTCCTTGAATTCCGTCAGGTTTACCTTGGCCGGCTCTATCAAGAGCAAACTTTCGGCGCGATAAATCGGGGCCCTAACAAAAACCCATACGGCAACGCTCAATACCACCAGCGCGAACACGGAGATGGGAATCCATCGTCGCACGCTGACCACCCTCAAATAGTCCTTCAGGTGCAGACTGATTTCGGACGGACGTATCCATGGCGCTGCTGAGTGGTTATTCATTGCCACAATTCATCCTTTCGCGCAGATGCCTCAAATCAATTAGAAAGTATATCCAACGTTAAAAATGTATTTGAAGCCGTCCATGACATCGAGGAATGCCTTCTTGCCCGGCGTTTGCCTGACTTCGATCACGTCATTCGGCGCAAGGTAGAAATTCGGCGACTTGCCTTCCGAGATCGCAATGAAGTCGAGTGGGATGATGGACTCGCCGCCGGACACATATCGCCTGAGGACGCATGAGCGGGGTGAGGCCTCGGGATTCTTGAATCCTTTTGCAAACGCAAGACCCTCCAGGACGGTCATGGGTTTCTTAAGCGGGAAACTGCCGGGTTCTCGCACATACCCCAACACGGAAAACCTCTTTGCTTCCGGAACGTTGACGACGTCCCCGTCGCATAACACAGCGTTAAGGGCAAGGTTTCCGGTCTCCATAAGTTCATAGAGATCGATAGCGATTACCTCCTGGTTCGAAGCCGGTGGGGGGTCCGCCATCGACGGCAGTGTAATTGCGCTGACCAGCGTTTCGGTTCCAGATCCGCCGGATTCCTCCGAGCGCTTTGCCAGCAATCCTTCGGCGCCTGGAGCGGAAGTCGCGCTCCGTGTGCGAACTATGTACACCACGTATCCGGCCTTCTCATTCGGACCTCCTGAGAGAGAAAGAATGTCCAGTAACGTCGTGACATTCTGACGCAGTGTATAGACCCCCGGGTCCACGACGGAGCCGACGACAGCGATTTTCTTGCTCCTGAACTCCTTTACGGTTACACTCACGCGGGGTTCCATGATGAACCCACCGTTAACCAGGCGGCTCTCGACCTCCTTCTTCACTTCAGCCACTGTCAGCCCCCGCGCCACGACGTCGCCGATCACGGGTAATGAAACAACTCCGCTCTCGGCTACCCGCGTTTCTACCGTTTTGGTCTCCTCCCTGAGCTCCCACTCGAAGATCGTCACGTCGAGGACGTCCTCCGGACCGATTCGGTAGTCTTCCGACCGCTCCGACAGCATTTTCTGGGTATCCAGCGCCCGCAACCGGCTCGCTTCGTCTGTGAAAGAAACATATCGGGTCGTTGCCACAACACCAGGATTCTGCGCGCGTGTCGCCACACATCCCGATAGCAAGCCGGACGATACGGCGCACATCAAGACCAGCCTCAGCAAATCCTTCCTCACGTTCTCACCTTTTCAGTAATGCGAGACCACTTCGATGAGTAGACACGAACATCAAAAGCCCGGCATAGCCACAACCAATGTGTCTGACATCAGATTACGCTCGCGAATATTGAGAAAGAAGTGAAGAGAATCCCATCGTGGCCAGGTTACGGACTGACCGTATGACTGCTGCCGCCACCACCGCCACCGGAAGCTGCGGCGGCAATCCCGGCGACAACGGCCACAACGACACCGCCCACGAGCACTGGCGACACGGTATATGCTTGTTTCACTCCGGCAGTCTCGGGAATAACCACCTTCATCTCGGACGATTCAGCCTGTTCCTGCAAAGCAAGCTTTAAATCATAGTTGTACTTATCACCAACGGAAAGAGTGTAGTTGCCCGCCTCCAACTTTTTGAAGCTGAACTTCCCAACCTTGTCCGTGATGTCCTTGGCGACAGTGGCGCCGTTCTTGTCGAGCACCCGTACCGATATTTTGGGCAAGGGTTTCCCCGCTGTGTCAACTAAGGTTCCTTCCAAGGCCCCGGGTTTCAGGATCAATACCTCGTCTCCCGCAGATGCAGCTTGCACGATTCCCGGCGATGCCAGAGGATAAATCATGATGCTAAGAACCAGCAGAATGGAGATGCAGCCACTCAACCTCTTTGTCCTCATCTTCGTTCCCCTTTAGGTATGTTTCCCCAGTTCCATTCTCCCTCGAACTTCCTGCGAACCGAAACAATTTATCTGCATACCAATATCCGCCCTTCACATCACCTCCTCCACACGACCTGCTCTACCGAAGTTCAATCCCGAAAAAATCCCGCTTGCCCTGTCGCATGAGGACCTCTTGTGCCATACTGGCAGCTTCAGCGAGCTCCTCGTCCGGTCTGCGCAGCTTTTCTTCCTCCAGCTTGGCCTCTTCTCGCCCTCTTTGCGTCTCAGCCGAAAGATATTTTTGATCCCTGATCCTCGAATCGGGAAGCTTGTTTGCGGATGCCTCGACCTTGTAATCCAACCGCGACTTGTCACGGGAGAAATCTTTCCGCGATGACTCCTGCACTTTCTTCTGCTCGTCCCGCCGAATCATTCGTCGGATTTTCTGCCTATGTCCCCGGTCCTGTCGCAGACGCGCTGCCTCTGTTCGATTGATATCATTTGCTGCGGCAAAGGATGAGCAGAATAGGAACAGCAGCAGAATCAATGATCCTGTAGCAATGAGGACACGCCTGCCACCTGAATGCCACGACATCTTCATCTGAAATCCCTTGAAGGTCTCTAATTACATTCGGAAGATTGCAAGCGTAAAGCGAAAACAACGTGACAGACCGACTAATCTTCGCCGTGAGCGATTGAATTTCCCTTCAAAGCATCAGATTAATCGTTCTGAAAGTCCATTATACCATATATTGTGTCTTTGTCAAGAAAAAAATCTATAAGATGGGATGAGGACACTATTAGTCCATCTCGATATCAGGGAATCCCGGAAGGAGGAGATATTCTTCGGATGTATTTGTTTGTATATCTAGAAGATGATGAGTTGGTTCAGAAAGAGGGAGGAGTAGCACAAGATATTGTATGGGGGGTGTGCCACAGATTCATTGTTCACACGAGTCCTTCACATGCGACGGTTCCAACTAAAACACAAGACATCGCTGGTGGCGATGAGTTTCTCACCATGGTACGTGCTGGCACCAGCACATCGTTTCGTAGTATCCTGGGCTCAGTCGTCAAAAGGCGAAGGGCTCCGCAGGTGCGGAGCCCTTCTAAAATTAACCCGGCAGCGTGCTACTCTCCCACGCAGCTGCCCACGCAGTACCATCGCCGCTGGAGGGCTTAACTTCTGTGTTCGGAATGGGAACAGGTGTGGCCCCTCCGCTGTAACCGCCGGGAAAAAATATCAAGTGAGCTCAGGCTGGATAATACTGCGACACGCGCAAAATAGAGCGCAAAAGTCTCCTCGGTAATGTCCAATTGGGAATAAATCCAAATTGGTCAAGCCGCACGGCCTATTAGTACCGGTTAGCTGAACGGATTACTCCGCTTCCACATCCGGCCTATCAACCTTGTTGTCTTCAAGGGGCCTTTAGTCCTCTTTCGAGGAGGGATACCTTATCTTGGGGTGGGCTTGGCGCTTAGATGCTTTCAGCGCTTATCCCTTCCGCACATAGCTACCCAGCAATGCCCCTGGCGGAACAACTGGAACACCATAGGTGCGTCCATCCCGGTCCTCTCGTACTAGGGACAGCTCCCCTCAAGTATCCTACGCCCACGGCGGATAAGGACCGAACTGTCTCACGACGTTCTAAACCCAACTCGCGTACCACTTTAATCGGCGAACAGCCGAACCCTTGGGACCTGCTTCAGCCCCAGGATGTGATGGGCCGACATCGAGGTGCCAAACCTCCTCGTCGATGTGAACTCTTGGAGGAGATAAGCCTGTTATCCCCGGCGTACCTTTTGTCCGTTGAGCAACGACCCTTCCATACGGGATCGCCGGATCACTAAGCCCTGCTTTCGCATCTGCTCGACTTGTGAGTCTCACAGTCAGGCTCCCTTCTGCCTTTACACTCTGCGCATGGTTTCCAATCATGCTGAGGGAACCTTTGGGCGCCTCCGTTACTTTTTGGGAGGCGACCGCCCCAGTCAAACTGCCCGCCTGACACTGTCCCCAGCCCGGATTCACGAGCCTAGGTTAGAACACTAATCAAGTAAGGGTGGTATTCCAAGGTTGACTCCACGCAGGCTAACGCCCACGCTTCATAGTCTCCCACCTATCCTCTACATACCATACCCAGATTCAATGTCAGGCTATAGTAAAGGTTCACGGGGTCTTTCCGTCTAGTTGCGGGTTACCAGCATCTTCACTGGTGCTACAATTTCACCGAGTCTCTTGTTGAGACAGTGCCCAGATCGTTACGCCATTCGTGCAGGTCG
>JACRIR010000031.1 GCA_016215705.1 Candidatus Poribacteria bacterium
ATATTAACCGAACTGACTTCTTTACAGAAGCGCGCTCTCGAACTGCTGGGGTTGTAGCCAGAGAGCAGAATCCAATTCCGGCTATAATCCCTTCTATCTCAACAGGATACTCATTTGGTTAAAGGGGAACTTCAGTCTAAACTGATTTACGCAGATTTCAGGCAAAAGAAGAAAAGAAAATCACGGCGAAAATTCACGATTTCGAACGTGAATAGTAGAGAGCCCACCGGGAAGGAGCAAAACGAAAGGAGGAAGGGGAGAAACATCATATAGTCTTTATCTCTTCCATTCAACCTTTTTTCCCGCTTTGCACTCTCGATGATCTCCGTAAATGGCGTTCATTGTCTTTATTACCTCCTCAAAAACCGCTGCTTTCCTCATCGCTGCTCAATCCCCATTTTTCTTGTGAAATGAAAGTACTCTCTTTTACTCTATTGACGGGCCGAATGATTCATGGTATGATAGTATATGATAGCTTATAATAGTAATGACAACTCTATGATATGAGGAGTGACAATGGCTGATTCAGGGACGGCAGATGGCTGGTTGACCACTAAAGAGGCGGCAAAGTATCTCGGGGTGAGCGAGCCGACTATTTTCCGTTGGATGCGGGAGGGCACGTTGAGTTTCTTTAAGCTCGGAGGGGCAACACGTTTCCGGCGTGAGAATCTCGACATGATCGCCCAGAAAGTGACCGGAAAGAAAGAGGCCGAGCAGAGCATCGCCAGATGCTCGGTATGCGGACACGGCTTCTTGCTGTCGGGAGATGTGCGGTCGACCGGCAAAGTCTATTTCATGCCAAAAAAAACCAAGTTCTTCGTTTGGAGTGAATCTGTGGTCGAGGTTTCGGCACTGGCTTGTCCGGTTTGTGGACACGTCGAGATGTTTGCTGATACTGCAAAGATCGCCAAGTTGATGCGTCAGCAGGATTCAGAAGCGAATCGCAGAGCAAGAGAGGAGGATATTCCGGAATAGCTGTGGCAGAGATTGGCCTGAGCTTTGTCGAAAGATCTATCTGGAAAGAACTGCGCTGATGTATTTGAAGATGAGGGACCGACGGTGGAAAACCCAAAGCTGAAAACCAGAGTCAGCGTGCTGGCCACAGTAAGCGCCTCATTGGTTCCGCTGTATTGTCTGGCGCTTATTGTCCTCGCGCCATATATGTCATGCACCCGGAGTTTTGTCACCATAGGACTTCCAATCACAGCCCTTGTGGGGGTCGCGCTCAGCGTTGTCGCGTTGCGAAAAGTGCGGATGTCAAGAGGAAGATTGCTGGGAACTTTTCTTGCTGAATTCGGTATTTTTCTCGACGTTCTAGTTCTCTTTCTGGCTCCCATCCTATATCTGGCGAACAGGTCCGACAGGGATTATGCAAGAAGGCCGGCTTGCATAAACAATCTGAAGCAACTCGGTTTGGTGCTCGGGTTATACGCCACGGAGAATGGCAACCGCTATCCGCCGATAGATGACGTCAAGAACAATTTCATTTTTGAGAGTGATGCTATCTATCCGGAATACCTTACGGATAGTATGATTCTCGCCTGTCCGTCCAATCCAGAGACGAACCCTAAAGCCAACTTCCGGCTGCGTGATAACAAAAATCATGCGAATTGCGATATCGTGACTGTTCATCCTGATTGCATCACGGATATGAGTTACTGCTATCTCGGATGGCTGGTGACAACGGATGAAGAAGCAGAAGCATTTTTCCGTGCGTACGACAATCTGGCTCCCAAGGATTATGAAGGAGATATCACTGTGCCTGAAAGAAAGGGTAATGGAGGCGGAAACGTGATCCACCGGATTCGGGAAGGCGCCGAACGATTCATGAGAGACCCTTCAATAACCGCCCATGAAATTCCAATCATGTGGGACAAACCATCCGCCGACCCCGCGAATTTAAGTCACCTTCCGGCGGGTGGAAATGTCCTCTATCTAGACGGGCATGTCGAGTTCATCGCTTATCCGGGCAAATTACCGATGACTGAGACGATGGCGCGGTCGCTGGATGAAAGACCGCGCGCGCCGATCCCGGACTGTGAGGAATAGGAATTTGCGCTGAACCCATGACGAGCATTGGAGGTGAATGATAATGGACGAATTATTACTCATCAAGATGAAGAATCTGGCCTTAGGCGCTATTCCTTTATTCATGCTCGTCATCCTTCTCATGGCCATTGTTTATATAGATAGGAATCTCCGTTCTCGTCTAAAGTCCGGCAACAGGAAGGAAGCCTTAGTAGATACGGCGGTCAGTGCAATTGGTGTTATCCTTCTCATTCTTTCATTTCTCATACTGTTACTCGCTTTTCCACATCATCATGATCCGCCGAGGCGTCTTTACTGTGCGCAGAATATCAAGAAGATTTGGAAAGCGACCCAGGCCTACGCCGCTGATCACGGAGGTCTTCTTCCGCCCCTTGATGAAACCAAGAACAACTTCATAATGAACGGCAATAGCCTATATCCTCATTATGTGAAAGACCCAATGCTATTTGCATGTACATCTGACGCGGAGACTAACCCGAACAAGAATTTTCGGCTTGCCTCCACAGCGAATCACGAGAATTCCTCGCTTGGCGATCAGCATTGCGATTGCATCACTGATATGAGCTTTTGCTACTTGGGTTGGATAGTCACGAGTCAAGAGGAAGCCGAGGCGTTTCTTGAAGCCTACGATAAAATGTCTCCGGAGGATTACGACAAGGACATCATCGTGTCCGAGGGCAAGGGCAATGGGGGAGGGAATGTCATTTATTGGTTGCGGACCAATCTAAGTCAGTTGCCGGCTGACCTCAAGCTTGATCCCTCCTCGAGTGCCGGTGGTATGGGATAACCCGTCGGCGGACATCACCAATATCAGCCATGTTCCCGCCGGATGCAATGTGTTGTATTTGGACGGACATGTCGATTTTTTTCGTCTTGAGAGAGAACCCGAAATCACTCCGTTTCCCGTGAGTTTCCCCTTTGGGAAAATGCTCGACGAGCGTCCACGCGCGCCCATACCGGATTGCGACGGATAAGAGACGCCTGGCGCGAGAAAATGTGAATGAAAGGAGGGCTGTCGTGCGCAAAAGGGGATTGACCTTTGCCGATATAGGTGTGCTCCTTTTGGTTGTGGGCGTTCTAGCTGTTTTCGTATTTGTTCCCTTACATCCTCGGTATCGGAAAGCGTCTTTGAAGCGCGTGGCATGCGCTAACAATCTATACCAAATGGGAATGGTATTGAAGCTATATGCAACAGAAAACAACGGACGCTTCCCATTTATTGATGCCACCAAAAACAACTTCAGCTTTGAAGCGAGCGCCATTTTCCCGGAATATCTGACGGATCATATGATCGTTGCTTGTCCCGCCAGTCCGAACTGGGACGCCAAAACAAATTCTCGATTACGGGCCAATGTTTTCCATCCAGATTCTGCTGTGGGCGCTGTTCATCCTGATTGTTTCGTGGACATGGGTTATTGCTACCTTGGCTGGGTTGTCACAAGTGACGAGGAAGCAGATGTGTTCCTTGCGGCTTACGACAGACTTAGTCCCGAGAAGTATGACAACGACGTGGTGGTAGCCGAAGGCAGAGGCAATGGGGGCGGGAATGTGATTCACCGAATACAGTCCGACAGTGCAAGAGTTCTGAACGATGTGTCCAAAAGCAATCACGATATTCCCGTGATTTGGGACAACCCTCGACAGATCAACCATGAACAGATAGGCGGCAACGTGCTCTATTTAGATGGCCATGTCGAGTTCATCGCTTATCCGGGCAAATTCCCAATGACCGAGACGATGGCGCGATTGCTGGAGGAACGCCCGCGTGCGCCGATTCTGGACTACGACCTACCGGTGCCACAACCATAGGAGGAAAGCGTGATAACCTACTATTTGAGCGTGGTCGGGGTCACTGGCGTGGCCTTGGTTGGAGTGTTTCTCGGGGTGGTCTTTTCGCGCCTTCGGAGGCCGTACTGGGCACTCGGGTATGCTGTGCCTTTCATAGTTATTGCCGCTGTGGCGGTCTCGCGGCGATGGCCCGCGTTCTCATTTGTTGCTCCGTTCTCGTATATCATGGCCGGCCGTACGGAATTTATCGCCCTGTCGCTGGCCTGTGCCATGATGCTGACAACGGTGCTTGGAAGACTCCCGCATAAGAGGCAGAAGATTGCGCTAGGCATGTTCATGGTCTTGGCTGTTGTGTGTCTTTCTGTCCTGCCTTTCCTGCTTCCGGTCTTTCTTCGAAACAAGCTATCCAAGCTCGAATCGAATTTCGATTCAGACGGCGTCTGCGTGCAAAGCAATCACTACAACTGTGGTCCGGCCTCCGCTGTAACGGTGCTTCGGAGACTCGGGGTGCGTGCTGCCGAAGGCGAGATCGCCGTTCATTCGTATTCAAATCCCGTCTCCGGCACAGAGCCCGATTCGCTCTGCGCCGCCGTCAGTGAGCTATATGGGCAAGACGGAATATTCTCCGAACATCGGATATTCAGATCGGTTTCCGAATTGCGGTACAACGATTACGCCATAGTGTTGGTGAAGTACTCGCCTCTTGTCGACCATTATGCGGCTGTCCTCGTCGTGACCAAAGACAACATTGTGCTCGGCGACCCGCTTGACGGCAAAAGAACGCTTTCCCATGAAGAGTTCGAGAAGATTTGGCGGTTCTCAGGTATTGTGCTTCAACGAGCCGCTCGGCGAAGTTGGTGAATAGGGGTTACAGATCAGGAAACAAGCTGGCTGGCTTTTGGCAATAGCGAAGGAGACTAAAGTGTCTTATCTCAAGGGCTGACCCCTTTCATTTTTCGCCTTGCTTGCTACTCACTGCTCCTACGTGACCCCTGAGACCCTCGTAGTTTCACTGCTGTCTCCACAATGGATTCCCACTTTCGCGGGAATGACAAGAAGAAAGCTGTTCATTCGTGTAATTCGTATGATTCGTGACATTCGTGTTCCCAGAGTTTCTTCTTCTTTTTTGGCTTCTTCTTTGCTGTGCAATCCATGGTTTCAAACCCTCCGCTTTATCTCCGCATACTTCACCAATCCGTACATAGCTTTGGCGCAGTCCATGGGGTTGTCGAAGAAGGGGATGTGTTTGCCTTTGAAGATTTCGAAGACCGGGCCGGAGAGTTCGTGCTCGTTCGCGCAGACGACGGGCTTGCCGAACTTTTCCGGAATGGCGGCAATCGCCTCGGCGTTCTTGATGCGCTCTACCATTTTATCCGCCGTCATTTTGCGATCGAATTTGCCGAGGTGCGGACTCAGAATCAACCCGTCTATGTAGTCCTGCCTCGCAACAGTTTCGATTATGTCAACATATGCCTTGTTGTTCTTGCGGGCGATGCAGTCGATGGGATTGACTGGAGGCGGCGCAAAGTCGCGCATGTGTCCGCGCAGTTCCGCTTGCGTTTCAACGCTCATTTCGGGCAGGTCCATACCCATCCGACCGCATGCCTCTGCGGCGGTCACGCAGAATCCGCCTGCTGCGGAAATGACCGCGATGCGGTTTCCTTTCGGCAGCGGTTGATAGCAGAGCGCCTCGGCCATATCGAATATTTCCATGAAGTCGTGCCAGCGAATCACACCCGCCTGGCGACAGGCGGCGTCGAAGATGGCATCGTTGCCGACCATGGCTGCCGTGTGCGAGCGCGCGGCGCGCGCGGACGCTTGCGATGTGCCGGCTTTATAGACGAGGAGAGGTTTATTCGAGGCGACCCTGCGGGCGACCTCGAGGAATCGGCGTCCGTCGCCGACATCCTCGACGTAGCCGATGACCACGCGCGTGGTCGGATCGTCGCCCATATATTCGAGAATGTCGTTGAAACTGACACATGCCTGATTTCCGCAACTGGCGAATTTGCTGATGCCGTAGCCGCGGCTCTGTGTCGCATTGTAGAGATATTCTCCGAGCGAGCCGCTTTGTGAGACAAACGAGATGGGGCCTTTTGGCGGAAGGTCCCAGAAGAGAGTGTTCACGTTTGCCTCGGAACTCCAAATCCCCCAACAGTTGGGGCCGATGAAATAGAAGCCTGCCTCGACTGCTTCCCGGGCTATTGTCTTTTGAAGCGCGGCCCCATCGGAGCTGACCTCGGCGAAACCTGCCGTGATTACAATCCCGCCCTTTACATGTTTTCGGATGCATTCACTCAGAACGGCCGGCACGGCTGACGCATTCACGACTATGACGGCGAGGTCGATCCCATCGGGCGCGTCGGACAAGCTCGCATAACAGCGAACTCCCTGAACTTCGTTCTCGTTCGGATTGATAGGGTAGAGCGCGTTCCGGTAGCCGGCCGCCAGCATGTTGAACATTGTGCTGTAACCCCATCGCTCCCTCTTGTTGCTTGCGCCAATGATTGCGACTGAACGGGGCTTGAATATTGCGTCCAGTGATTCTCTCATTCGGGTGTTCATTCAGTAGTCTCCTCGGATTGCTCGAAATACTTGGATGTTATTCTCACCCACGGGGGATTAGCTTTTCGATTGAGATTCTTCGCTTCGCTCAGAATGACAGAGGAGCGACCAGGATAACATGTTTGGATTGCCTCATCTTCGACCTGCGACTCGCGGGTTGCGTCAATTCGAGGACGCGATGCGGCACTGTTGCCCCTAATTCGGGGACGCGATGCGGCACTGTTGCCCCTTAATTCGGGGACACGATGCCGCACTGTTACCCCTAATTCGGGGACACGATGCGGCACTGTTGCCCCTAATTCGGGGACACGATGTCGCATCGTGTCCCCGAATTAAGGGGGGCTTACATCATCGAAAGCGCGTCCATGTCAACCGTGAGACGTGTGCGCGAAGTATGTTTCTCTTTGTGTGTCGCAATGATCTCCTGACCCAACGACCTGAGCAAGCCGGTACTCGCTGCGAGCACGAGAAACCGGAATCGGAAATGTCCCTTAATCTTTGCAAGCGGGGCCGCCGACGGGCCCATAACCGTTAACCCCTGCACACGTTTTTGCGCCTCGAGCGGAATCTGCGCAAGCCGGCGGATAGCTTCCAGGGCGTGCTTTTGCGACATCGAATCCATGAGAACGTTCATAAGGTGGCGATATGGAGGGAAACCCAATTGCTGCCTGTGTTTCATTTCCTCGGTATAGAAGCCTGCATAGTCGTGTCGGGTGGCGGCCTGAACGGCATAGTGAGCCGGATTGTATGTCTGAATAATGACTTCGCCGCCGAGGTGGCTGCGCCCGGAGCGGCCGGCCACTTGCATGAGTAGTTGAAAGGTTCTCTCGGCCGCGCGGAAGTCCGGGAGATTGAGCGCGACATCGGCGAGCACGACACCCACGAGCGTAACGCGGGGAAAATCCAGCCCCTTTGCCAGCATTTGTGTGCCGACGAGAATATCAATCTCTCCCTTTTGGAATGATTTGAGGATTTTCTCATGCCCCCATTTTGTGGAGGTGGTGTCGGCGTCCATTCTGCAGATGCGGGCCTTCTGGAAAATATTTTCGAGTTCTTCTTCCACGCGTTCCGTGCCGCTTCCAAACTTGGCAAGCTTGGGATTGCCGCAATATGGACATTGCTCGATTACGGGTTGCATCGAGTTGCAGTAGTGGCATTTCATCCGATTCTCTTTGGCGTGATACGTGAGCGCGACACTGCAATGCCGGCAACTCAATGAAATCCCACATTTGGGGCAAAGGAAGAATGGTGTGTATCCGCGCCGATTCAGGAAAATAATTATCTGCTCTCCGCGCGAGAGTTTCTCTTCGATCTTGAAAGAAAGCTCGTCGGAAAGAACAGTCTCGACCGTCTGACCTTTTCGCGTTTGGCGAAGGTCTATCAAATGAACTTTCGGCATCGGCTGGTTCTTCACGCGTGTCGTCAGTCCGGAGCGCCGATATTTACCTGATTCGGCGTTGTGATAGCTCTCCAGCGAGGGCGTGGCCGAGCCCAGTATCACGACCGCTCGCGCGTCGCGCGCCCTTATGATAGCGACGTCCCGCCCGTGGTAGCGCGGGGTTTCCCCTTGTTTGTAAGACGCTTCGTGCTCCTCGTCAACCACGACGAGACCCAGCTTGCGGACGGGCGCGAAAATGGCGGAGCGAGCGCCGACAACGATGTTGCAGGTTCCCGCCCGCACTTGCCTCCATTCGTCGTAGCGCTCGCCGGAGGAAAGACGGCTGTGCAACACCGCGATTGCATCGCCGAACCTTGCCCGGAAACGAGCGACCGTCTGTGGCGTCAATGAGATTTCGGGGACAAGCACAATTGCGCCTTTTCCCTGCTTGACTACGAGGTCGAGGGCCTGAAGATAGACTTCGGTCTTCCCGCTTCCGGTAATACCTTCGAGGAGGATCGTTTGAAATTCGCTTTGCTCGATGTATTTGCGCACAAGGTCGAGCGCCGCCTGCTGTTCGCCCGTCAGACTGTGCCGTATATGCGCAGATTCATCGACGTATCTCTCGGGATACGAACGCATGATTTCTTTGACGAAGAGATCGACCAATCCTTTCTTGACCAGTCTGTGGATTGTGTCATACGAACAGCCTGTGGCCTGTATGAGTTCGGGGGTGAGCATTTCTCCGCGGTCGGCCAGCATCTTCAAGACCAGCGCCTGTTTGGGCGATGCGCTGCCCAGTTCGCTGACAGCCGACCGTATATCAACGCCGCTCGCGACTCTGACTGCGCTCAGTTGTTTTGCCTGCGCACCGGGGCGAATGGACGATTCGCGCGCTATGACTCCCCGCTTCTCGAGGGCCGCTATCGAGCTATGGAGTCCATCGGTTCCAAGAAGCTTTTGCAGTTGCGCAACGCTCACATGTTGCTTTTCGAGGATGAGCTTCATGATCTCGTATTGTCTGGGCGCGCCGCTACGGAGTTTGTCCATTAGCTTCGTCAATTCATACGCCGGCAGAGGAACCGTGGTAACGTGCGTTCGAGCGGCCAGCCGCACGCCGGGCGGGAGCGCACAGTCGAGCGCTTGTCCCCACGAACACAGATAGTAATCCGAAATCCAGCGCGTAAGCCGGAGAAGTGAATCATCAAACAGAGGTTCGGAATCAAGGACATCATCTATCGGCTTGATGTCTTTGTCAGGCGCCTCTGAAGAGATACCCACGACGTAGCCGGTGGCAAGGTGTTTGCGCAAACGCACGGCAACACGAATGCCGGTCTGAACATACTCTCTGAGTTCATCCGGCACTGAATAAGTGTAGGCGCGATCAAGGGGAAGATTAAAGACGACTTGCGCAAACATCAGATCGGACATTCGGCGCTGCTTCCATTCAGATTCGTCAGTTCTATCGTGATTGTTCTTTGTGGCTCTGGAGCGTTTGTTCGGGGACACAATGTCGCATCGTGTCCCCGAATAAACCAATAAATCAAATGGGCCTGCTCAAGTCAGGCCCATGAATTAGAATTCCTACGGATTACAGGCGACCGGCTATGTCAGAGGGGGTTTCTTAGTCCTTCAACTCGACATCCCAGTATGCGGCGTCAACGAATCTTTGCCAGCTTTGCTTGCGGACCGAGGAAAAGCTCTCTCCGGAGTATGGTATCCACCGGGGTTTGCGCGGCTTACGAATGAGGGGCATCTCCGCCTCGTCCGGCAAGCGGCTGCCTTTCTTGACGTTGCAAGGAACGCACGCAAGCACGAGATTTTCCCACGTCGAGCGTCCGCCGAGGCTGCGCGGCACGACGTGATCGAGCGTGAGTTCCCACTTTTTGAATTTCTCGCCACAGTATTGGCAGGTGCTCTTGTCTCTTTCAAATATATTGCGTCGGGAGAACTTTATGTCGCGGCGATAAATGCCGTTAAAGGCCGTCAGGACAATGACTTCCGGTATCATGATCTTGAAGTTGACGGCTTGAATATAGTAGTCGTCCGCTGTCTTGGATAGTTCCTTCCAGTTGTCGAAATCATAAGTGGAAAAATCGTGTGGTGAGACTACCTTGGCATAGCCCTGATAAAGCAGAGTAATCGCACGGCCGGCGTTCGCGACCTGTATCGCGATCCACGAACGGTTCAGTACCAGGACACTTTCATTGAGCATATTCACTTCCTTTTATACAAGCCTTATTATAAATGTCCGGCTGACAAAAGTCAAGTGTGGGGCAATGGTAACAATGGTTACGTGTGTGTGCGTGAGGCAAGAGCGGTTCGCGCTCTCGTGAGGAGCGGGGAACGAAGAGGGCGCAATGAATTGCGCCCCTACAGGGGAGAACAAACAGAATAGGGACAGGCTTGAACCCGGGGTCTGCCCCGTGATTGGCGAGTTCGCGTAGGCTTCTGCAGGCGCGAATCTATTTGCACGGTTTTTCCGGCCTGTTTTGGCCATATGCGCGCGAATGAATTCGCACGCACAGAATTGAGGGACAAGTCCACAACCCGAACTTTGGGTCTGTCCCTATTGTAAATGGCATCATGTAGCCGGGCCGACACGCACTGCAACCACTTCGCCGCGAACACACTCTTCTCCATGAGCGCGAAGGACAGTCTCGACAACGATGCTGCGGTTCCCCTTTTTAACGACTTTCGAACGCAGTTCGAGTGTTGTGTCCATCGGAGTTCGCTTCAGATAGGTGACCGTCAGCTTGGCTGTTGCGTAATCGATGTCATTCCCTTCACCGATTTGGCGTCCCTCAAGTTTATAGGCGGTCGCAACTGCGGTGTATACGCTGTGACAATCAATCAGAGTGGCGGCAACTCCTCCGTTGAGAGAGTCGGATGGTCCGGATGAATGAAAGGGTTGAGGTGTCCAGCGGCAGACAGCCTCGTCACCATCCCAGTAGCTCTTGATGTTGAGCCCCCGCACATTGTCAGCGCCGCACCCATAACAGTGTCGTCTGGGAGACGCGGCGGAGACTAAATCCTGAAACGCTTTCTTCTCGTTCATAATGATCCTCGGTATATGGTTTCATAAATGCGGTAACGTATGCGCTCGAGTTCTGTGAGGGCGACTCACCGAGTCGCCCCTACAAAATAAGATTCATCACATGGGACCTCTCCGGCGCTCTATGAGCGAATGAGGTGACGACTGGAGAGTAGATGCCTTCGGAAAACCGGGGACACGATGGGGCATCATGTCCTATGATTTTCCCCGCGCATGAAATTTGGGGACACGATGGGGCATCATGTCCCCAAATTTCGTTGCAGGCTTGCGTTTCATCGACCGTACCTGCCCATCAACTGGGCCTCAGCAAGGATGTGTCCCTGGATCGCTTTCATGACGTCGGCCTTTGTTGCGCCGATCTTCAACTGCGGCTCAATAT
The DNA here is from genome assembly GCA_016215705.1 of Candidatus Poribacteria bacterium. GTDB lineage: Bacteria > Abyssobacteria > SURF-5 > SURF-5 > SURF-5 > JACRIR01. The sequence goes on from JACRIR010000031.1 coordinate 11,215, forward strand.
CGACGGCATAAAGCTTGAAGAAATATCTGTGCGGTTTCCCCGGCGGGGGGCATGGGCCGCCGTAGCCGAGATTGCCGAAATCATTCCGCCCCTGTTTCGCGCCACCGAGCACGTCGCCGGTTTTGGGCACACCTTCGGGCAATTCACTGACATTTGGTTTCAAGCCGAAGAGGACCCAGTGAACCCATGTGCCCACGGGCGCATCGGGGTCGTCGCAGATGAGGACAAGGCACATGGTTCCGGCCGGGGTCGCCGACCACGATAGGGCAGGGGAGACGTCTTCGCTGTCGCACGTGTGTTTCTTCGGAATCATGCCGCCTTCTTTGAATGCGCTGCTTTGGATTAGCATTTTCGCGACTCCTTCTTTGGTTTCGCTTCCGCTTGCGGTCAAGGCATGGTCGCAAATGCCTGCAAGAGAAAACAGGAACACGGCCATCTGTATTATGAAGGTACTGAGTTTCTTCGCCATCGCAGGTCCTCCCGACGTTCTCCCATATCTCCCAGCGCGGGTCATTCATAAATATAACACTGCTGTCCAAAATAAAAAAGCCTGAACCGCAGAGGGCGCGGAGGGGCGCAGAGCAGCACAGCCGCAACCAAGCAAAGAAGAAAAAGTTTGGATCACGAATTACACGAACTACACGAATACAACTTCCTGAATGTCATTCCCGCGAAAGCGGGAATCCATTTTGTGACAACGACTTATATGAGGACTTTGCCAAAACTCACGACGGAAATTCAAGAAATTGACAGTGAGCAATGCAGAGAAGAATGGCAAAAAGCCAATGTCCTTAGCGTACTCTGCGCACTCTGCGGTTGATGATTTGTGCAAGTTGTTTCGCCTTTGCTGTTCATGACAAAGGGGTTTTCTGGTTTGTGCATGTCAGCGTTATTCAGTGGTGATAGGCTCTTTCGGGGATTCCGTTCTATTTTTTTGGACACGAGTATAAATATAATTCAAATTTCGATAAATGACAACTGCGACTTGAACTACCCGCGCGGAAATGTGTATGATTGCCCCACTTGTTTTTTATCGGAGGGGGATTGTTCACGGGGGCGACTGGAATAATGCACGGGCGTCGTTGCGCGCCGAAGCAGTTCCTATTTTCACCGTGGCAGGCTGCAAAAGGCTAGTGTTCTGACAACTTTGTCTTGTCGGTTTCTGTAAGGGCGCAGCACGCTGCGCCGCTACAAGACCATACTGCTCAGACTTGCGGGCACAGGTGTGAAAATGACACCAGTCGGGCAATGAAAACTACAAACTCAAGAAACAAAGTCTCGATATTCGAGAAATCGTGTTATGGGGCGTCCGGTTTCGGAATCGGACTTACCCGCAACATGATCGGCATATATCTGCTTTTCTACTATGCGGACGTCATCGGGTTGAGCCCTGCATATATCAGCCTGGCCATAATGATCGGCAATGTGTGGGATGCGATCACTGACCCGCTGATGGGGTTCATCTCCGACCACACGCACACCCGATGGGGGCGACGGCGCGTATATATTCTCGGGGCCGCGCTTCCGCTCGGCGTACTGGTGTTTCTTACGTGGGCGCCCCCGTCCGGGCTTATGGGATTACCGCTCTTCGTATATGTGAGCGTTTTGCTTGCGTTCCTCTATGCTGCATTTACCGTCGTGTGCGTTCCGCAGCTTGCATTGGGCGCAGAACTGAGCTCAGACGCCGACGAGCGCTCAAGCATCTTCGGTTTCAGTTTCGCGTTCACGCGGTTCGGCGAGCTTTGCGGCGCAATTGTCCCGAACGTAGCGATCGAATTTTCCGACGACATCATTCGCTTTCTCCATGCGAAGGCCGGTCTGTTCAGCGAGGAGTTCACGGCGAATGCAATTAGCTATTTCAGCCAGCAGACCAACGCCTTCAAATGGACGGCGGCTTTCATGGGTATAGTGATAACGCTCGGCGCGGTGACGACATTTCTAGGCACGCATGAGCGAGTTCCGCACGAACCTGAACGTAGATCGCTCAAGGGCGCGCAAGGATTCAAAACTCTCTATGGCGATTTGTTCGGAACCTTGAAAAGCCGTCCGTTCTTCCTTCTGCTTATGGCAATGACCACGATCGATATCGGGAGCGGCATTACCGGCTCGATGATGATGTTCGCTACGGAATATTGGCTCAAGATGGCGGACAAAGTGTCTCTCTTCTACGCGACGTACATGGCGTTCGCGATGGGCGCGGCCATTTTCTGGGTGCAATTCTCGAAACGAACGAGCAAGAAAATGGCATATCTTCTCGGGCAGGCGATACTGACTGTCGGTTTGTTCGCGACGTTCTTTATGGCGGAAGGAAAATTTCTGCGGGTGTTCGCGCTGCTGGCATTCAACGGGTTCGGCCTCGGAGCATACGTCATGCTGTGGTCGCTTGTGGCCGACATAGTTGACTACGACGAGTATGCGACTCACAAGAGGCGCGAAGGAGCGTATTACGGCGTCTACACGCTTTTCAGCAAGACAGCCTACGGCATTGGCGTCTTTATTACCGGCTTATACTTGAAACTAATCGGTTTCGAGAAAGGTGTCGAGATAACGCCCGAAATATTATTCCGCATAAAACTGCTCTTTGGTCCGTTGACCGCTCTCATCAATCTTGCCGGCGTCGCTATCTTCTTTTTCTTCCACTATGATAAGAAGGAGCATGAGGGCATTCAACGCGAGCTCGCGTTGCGGAAGGCGCGCCTGAGCGAGGAATGTGCCGTCACCGCAGGCCACAATGATGCGGACGGCTTGGATCGCTAATGTCATAAGTCAAACGACTTGCGCTCCTTGAGAAACAAGAAGGAGCAGGTCTGCATTCCTGATAATGGCGCAAAGAACATGATGTCAGATGCGTAGACCTGACCTAATGCTGTTCACTTGGGTATCAGCGCCCTTGCTTGCGCGATGTTTGCTCTAATGTCTTGGTCCTTTTTCGACTATGGGTTGCGATGTCCGCTGTGAGAATACGGCACGTTACAGTGCACGGATCGTCAAGAACAAAGAGAAAATATGTCTACCACGGGGAACACGGGGAGTCACGGGGTAAAGACGACAAAGCGAGAATGTTCGCTCCTGATCGCGTTTGCTCTGTCGAAACTTTTTGGGATTCTATTCTCAGCGGTCGCACACCCGAACACAGACTGTCACACCGAAGACGGTGACCCTGTCAAAAGCGTAGCTCTTTGTGTCTTTCGAAGACGCCCCCCTTATTCAGATCGAATGATTTGACCGCAAGCGGGGCGAAGCGATCACGCGAGAAACCAGAAAGTAAAGGGTAAAGATTTGACCCCATATGATTCAATCAGCGGATCGTCATTGAAGAGAGCAGGCTCTCCGCGGTAAAATATTTATTTCTTCGCGCCGGCGCCCTTCAGCATTTTGACGACATCGGGTTTATTCAGCTTTTCCGCAACCCTCAAGGGCGTTGGGCCCATTTCTGTTTTGACATTTGGATCGGCGCCGTGTTCCAGCAGATACTGAACAATTTCAGGAGGACAGCTTTGCGTTGCGTCCGTTAATACTGTTCTGTATCCCCTGTCTTTGCCATTGACGTCAGCCCCGTGCTCTACCAGATATCGCACCAAATCAAAATTACCTTTCCATGCTGCCTGCATCAATGCTGTTGCGTCGTCTTTGGGTTGGGCATTAACATCGGCTCCATGTTCCACCAGGAATCGTATGACCTCAGTATGGTTTCCTCCTTCTTCATCGGCCAAATCTGCTGCCGCCGAGTTCAAGGCTGTGCTGCCGTACATATTCTTTGCATTAACGTCGGCTCCGTGTTGCACGAGAAACCCTACGATTTCAGGACTGCCTTGATATGCCGCATACATTAATACCGTGCCACCGTCTTTCTCCGTCGCGTTGACGTTGGCTCCATGCTCCACAAGGAGTCGGACGATATCGGCATGGCCTTTGTGCGCTGCCTTCATCAAGGCTGTCTTGCCCTCTTTGTCAGCCGAGTCCGGATCCATTCCTGCGGCCAGAAAGAGCTCCACGACGGCATGGTTGCCGCTTTCGGATCGGTCCAGAAACTCATGTTTGGTATACTTCACGTTCAACCTGGCCAATTCTTTACGAGCGGGGTTTCTATCGCATGCAGCAAGCAAAGCGAGCACTGAAATTAGCACAACGACGGCTAATCTCCGGCACATGGTTCCTCCTATTCAGTATTTCTGTGCCCAGGCATTCGTGACTCCGCATCCACTTCTCCCTGTCCTCCCCTAGACTCCTGGGTTATCATGGTTGACGAAACCAGACCGCATGGGCGCCGGGAGAGTAGGCTTGCGGCCCAGAAGGAGTGTTTGTCATCTCGCCTTCCCATCCCATTACATCTCTTTGGAACCAGGCGCTGAACACTTCGGCCATTGAGGGTCCACCGTTCGGTTGCTTCCCGGCTGTGTTGCACCCGTTCAAGAATATCTGCGCGTCCGGCGAAAGATTCGATGTATTCAGCTTCTTCACGCTGTGCACGTCAAACTGACCACCAATTGATGGATACAGCATGCCAAGCCAGGCATGGCCGTCATACGTGAATTTCGTGATGTTTTCATTATTGGTCAAGGCATCCTGAAAGTCCTGCCAATCTCTCGCTTGGATGATTTTCACTTCCTCCGGATACTTGCCATCTGCCCAGGCAAAGGCGACATTCGTCCTGTATGCAATACTTTCCTTCTCGTCCAAAGTTCCACCCACGAGGATAAGTTCGATCAGGCCTAGCGGGTCGATCGCCATGACCGGCGTGTTTGAAACATAGGCGTATTGATTTGGACCGGCTGCGACGCCGGCTGGGTCCTGACTTATGAATCTGCCGATTGAGGGATCATAGAACCGTGCGCGGTAGTAGTAGAGGCCGGAGCGGGAGTGGAATTCACGGCCGGTGTAGGTGAAGCCGCCGGGGATGGCGGGGCCGGTCTCCTGGAGGATTTTGCCGTAGGCGTCGTATCTATAGGTTTTCACGATGCCGCCGCTTGAGTTCAGCACAGTCTTGTCCAAGGTAGCGGAATCAAACCATCGAAAAAGTCTGACACCACTGAGTAACGCTGACATTCACGAACCAGGAAACCTCTTTTTCATAAACTGCAAAGCAGAAAAAGCATGCAAGAATCGTTAACCGCAGAGTACGCTGAGGACATTGGCTTTCTACCGTTTTTTCTCTGCGCCCCTCCGCGCCCCCCGCGGTTCAAGCTTTTTTGTTTTGGACAGCAATGAGTTCAGTATCTGCGTTACACTGCCTTGGCGGGTCTTGTGGTAGTAGTAATCAACGCCATTGTACCGCACGATGAGCGGATCGTCAAGAACAAAGAGAAAATTTGTCTACCACGGGGAACTCGGGGAGTCACGGGGTAAAGAGAGACGAAAGGAGGGGGGAAGGGAAGGGTTTGCCGTGCTGATAATTTCTCTGCAAAATGAAGTGATGGGAGAAGAAGAAGCACAATGAAGCTTGTAATAACCGGCGACGTGATGCTGGGGCGTCTCGTCGACCAACACGTTATCCGGAAGACGGATATGAGTTCGGAATATGTGTGGGGCGATTGTATGGATTTGTTTTATGAGGCCGACCTTCGTCTCACAAATCTCGAGTGCGTCATCTCGAGTTTGGGCGAGCCGTGGCGACCGCTTGAAAAAGCGTTTCATTTCCGCGCGCATCCCCGGGCGATTGAAGCGCTGACTGCGGCGCAAATAGATTTTGTTTCTCTTGCCAACAATCACACGCTGGATTACGGAACGGAGGCCTTGGTCGAATGCCTGTTCCTGCTCGAGCGGGCCGGTATCACGCATGCGGGCGCGGGGAGGAATAAGACCGAGGCTGAGGCGCCTGCTTTTCTTGATGCGAAGGGATCGACGGTTGCCGTCATTTCGGTTACCGACAATGAGCCTTCATGGGAAGCGAAAGACTCGACGCCCGGCACTTTCTATGTGGATTATGGTCCCAAAGGGCTCACAGCGCCTTATCGTTCGTATGTCGAACGAGCCATAGCGAAGGTAAGGGATCGGGCCGACCTGCTCATTGTCAGCGCGCACGTGGGACCGAACTGGGGACCTCCATCGCGCGCCATGCAGGCGCTCGCGCACGAGCTTGTGGATATGGGGTTCGATATGTTCTGGGGGCATTCGAACCATGCTCCGTTGCCGGTGGAGATTTATCAGAAGAGACCGATCCTCTATGGCACGGGTGACTTCATCGATGATTACGCCGTGGACCGGAGAGAAAGAAACGACCTTTCTTTTCTGTTCGCGCTCGACTGGCAGGATAATGGTTGGAGGCTGACGCTATATCCGACAAAGATAAAGGGTTTTCAGGCAAACAGGGTTTACGGGGAAGAAGCCGCGTTGGTCATGGATCGAATGGCGCTTGGTTCGCGCGTCTTCGGAACAGATGTTCATCGAATGGATGATCGAATCGTGATATCAGAGGCGAAAGGCGAAAGGGCAAAGGCGAAAGAGAGCGAGTGAATGGTGAGTGATGAATTACAAAGATAAGGCAAAAGAGAAAAATGGGGACACGATGCGGCATCGTGTCCCCATTTGTTGCGACTCTCTTGCGTCTCGATTTCCGTTTCAGGCTATTTCTTCCTCGTCTTCTTCTTGGTCTCGGCCCAGCGTTCAGGCCGAAGAGAGCGGACGGCTGCGCCTGCGCGCCACATCTCTGAATTCCGCATCTCGGACAGTTCCTTGTCGAGCTTCTGCTTGTAGTCGGCAGCGCTGTTGGCCTTGAGGACTATCGCGGTCTGCCCGCCTGACGCGACGCTCTTGTAGAGTTTGTCGAAGACGGGCTTGACGGCCTTACGGAATTCGTGCCGCCAGTCAAGCGCGCCCCGCTGAGCGGTCGTGCTGCAATTGGCGTACATCCAGTCCATTCCGTTCTCGCCGACCAGCCGGATGAGGCTCTGCGTGAGCTCTTCGACCGTTTCGTTAAACGCTTCACTCGGGCTGTGGCCGTGTTTGCGCAGGCAGTTGTACTGCGCCTCCATGACGCCCGCGAGCGCGCCCATCAGCACACCACGCTCTCCGGTAAGGTCGCTGTAGACCTCCTTCTGGAAAGTAGTGGGGAAGAGGTAGCCGGAGCCGATGGCGATTCCGAGTGCAATGGTTCTCTCTTCGGCGCGGCCAGTGTAGTCCTGCTGCACCGCGTAGCTGCTGTTGATGCCTGCGCCCGCCAGGAAATTGCGGCGGACAGTAGTGCCCGAACCCTTGGGGGCCACCATGATCACATCGATATTCTTGGGCGGTATCACGCCTGTCTGTTTCTTGTAAACAATCGAGAAACCGTGCGAGAAATAGAGCGCATCGCCGGCTTTGAGAAAAGGTTTTATTTTGGGCCACTGCGCCATTTGGCCGGCATCGGATATCAGGTACTGGATTATCGTTCCGCGTTCCGTGGCCTCTTCGAGGGAGAAGAGCGTTTTGCCGGGTTTCCAACCGTCTTCCATCGCCTTGTTCCAGTATGCCTTGTCGCCCGGCCACTGCCCGATGATGACATTGATGCCATTATCGCGCATGTTGAGCGCCTGCGCCGGCCCCTGAATGCCGTATCCGAGCACCGCTACCGTCTCACGCTTGAGGACGCTCCTTGCCTTTGACAGCGGAAACTCTTCTCTGGTGACCACCTTCTCCATCTCCCCGCCAAAGTTTATTCTCGCCATTATCTTTCCTCGCTTTCCATTAGGTCTCTCGGGCAAACAAGCTTCATCGCAAACAACGCCGCATATTATAGCCGATTTGCGGATTCGCGTAAAGTGCGCTGCGTCTTTTTCGTCTGAGCCAGGCAGAAACCGGAAACGGGTATATGTCCGATTTAGCGCAAACGGACTAATAACTCGGGACGGCTATGCGACTTCGATGTTCTTCTCGCATGTTCCCTGCGCGCCCAAAGTATTGGTCACAGTGATGCGCACGCGATAGCGACCGGGTTTGTCAAAGACATGCGGCAACACCGGCCCTTTCACGCCTTCCTCACCGTTGATTTCCCATTTCATATCAACCAGGATACCTTCGAGGTCGTCAAGATGTCTCACGTAGATAAGGGCGGGCTCGCCTGCTTTGGGCTTGTCGGGCAAATACGCAAACTCAATCCCCGGCCTGGTCTGATAGGCTTTGCGTTCAATGAGCGAGATGGGATCGAACCCCTTCGAGCCTGCTGCGCTAATGTCGGCCAAAGAGAGCGTATCAAGTTGTTCGATGATCTCCATCTGCGCAAGCGTTCCGCGCTCGAGTTGATCGGGCGTACATTTGTCCGGCGTATCCTCTTCTGTGTGATACCAGACAGGTTTGCCAATAATGTCGATGACCGGAACGCCTGCTTCAAGGAACCGGCCCTCAAGGTCCTCGTTCGGACACATGATGTCGGCCGGCAAGAACGCCGAAGGTTGCAGCCGGTACTTCTTCACGATAGGGAGAATAATGTTCGTCAGCGCGTGATTGGGTGAAGCGAATATGCCCCGGAGTTCATCATGGCCTGTCTTGACGATCTTGCCGCCGATTTCTTCATAATTGTCACAACCGATGCCATCGAGGGTTATATAGGCCGCCGTTTTATTCAGAATATGGCTATGCTTCTTTATGAACTCGCGCGCTCCGATAAGGAGCTCATGACCCGGATGCGTGACGAAAAGAAGGTTCTTTTGGGGCGGTTGCCGCCGGCCGGCGAATTCCTTTGCGATGGCAAGGAGCGCGCAGACACCCGCAGCGTTGTCAATCGCTCCGCCATATATGCTGTCGTGGTGCGCGCCCGCAATAATGTACTCGTCTGTGCGACCAGGCAACAGGCCCGTCACGTCGCCGGTTCGTGACATGGTCGCTCTCGCCTCAAGAATGAGATTGACCTCTGTCCGCGATGCTCGCATCCTTTCCTTGAGGCGAGCGCCTTCCGTTCGGTTGATGAGGATTGCAGGAATGGGATTGTCGAACTTCTCTTCTTCAGCGGTGAAAATCGGAATCAGGTCACAGGGCGTATCCGTGATCACAATCAGCGCCAGCGCGCCTGCGTTCACCGCCGACTGGTAGCTATTGAAGAAACGGTAAGTGGGCCAGAAGCGGAGGAGAGTTCGGCCGTCCATCACTGCAATTTTGCCGCGTGTGTCGCCGAATTGGTGCGGCATTCCGTAACCGGCGTAGGCGCATTCGGCGCGCAAGCCGCCACCCGGCGTTGCGCCGCTGTACCAGACGGGTTTCGATCGAATTGCAGTGGCCTCGGGCAAGACTTTGAGTTCTACATGTTGGGGTTCCCAGTAGTGTATGTCAAACCATTCGATCGAGACTTCTCCAAGGCCGATCTCCCTGAAGCGTCCGCTGAGGTATTCCAACGCCCGCTGCTCCTCAGCGCTCCCCGTGCGTCGGTGTCCTATAGCCACGATCTGTTCAACTTCGGTAAGGAGCTCTTTTCCGGATATTCGCAGGCTCATAGATCCCTCGCTCGCTGCCATCACTCTCGTGACGAAGCTCTTGTTGATTCACGACAATGTCATTTCCTGATTAGGGTTAGGCAGGGTTCAGCGTCCGACGTCTACAGGGATACCATACACCGTTTCACCCAAGTTGGCAAGTCTAACGGAGTGCTTGAAACTTGAAATTTGAAAGCACTGCTGTCCAAAACGGCTTTTTTCACCGCAGAGGGTCGCAGACCCGAGGCGCAACGCGGCGTAGCCGCAACCAAATCGCCATATCGGGCGCGATGAATCGCGCCCCTACAGAAATCCCTCGTATACTCCTGTAGGGGCGCAATTCATTGCGCCCGTGTGAGTTTCATACGGTGTGTCATGAGAATCACGACAGGAATTCAAGATTTCGAATGTGAGTAGTACAGAGGGCGCAAAGAGGGAATCGACGGGGAAAAGAAGAAAGTCTTGTCCTCGGCGGCGGAAAACGTACATACTCCCACAGAGTTTCTCGTGGAAATATCCTAGAAGGCCTTGGCGCTTCATAACCCATAGGATGTGCTTTGTGTGTGTGCGCGTGAGGTCAATTTTGTAATCCAATTTACGCAAAATGTGTCGGTGCGTCTAGAGATTGTAGCTTCTACACCCGAAACTCAAAGAGAGAATACAGTGTAATGCATTCTATCTTAAAGGGTTAAAGCGGAAAGGGTTTGGCTGCGCGAAGCGAGTGGTTCTTGGCATGGTTCATGCTTCAAAAATGGTCTGATACGCATGTGGTGAAGCCGCTCTCAGCGGAAGGAGCGAAATAGCATGAGATTTGGAGGACGCACGCGTGGGTCCAACAAGGGGCTTACGCTTATCGAATTACTCGTCGCAATGAGTATCCTGGCCCTTGGGGGTGTTGCCGGGTTGATGATTCTCATTCAGGCGCACAAATCCAATACTGTCGCCCGTGTGAAGACTGCGGCCGTCAATGCCGCTGAACAACGACTCGAGGAGATTTTTCGCGACGCACCATCGAACGTATTCAGTTTCAATAATACCACCTTTCCAGTTGGGGACCTTGTGGCCCCTGCCGGCGGCAACCCGGGCCTGGTCACTGTGACAGGGAATAGTCCACCGGTGGTTACTGTTACGGTGACGTGGCGAGGTCAGGGTACATTATCGCCCGGACAGGTGACGATGACCGCGCTTCGAAGCACAGCGCCGAGGTAGCAGGACATGAGACGATGGAACGCAGATAGGCGAAGCGGTTTTACTGTAATCGAAATAGCGATCGCGATGGGCATCATGGGAATGTTGACGCTTGTGATTGCTACAATATTCCTTAGAACCGTAGACAGCTACGGCCAGATGTCGACCGAGACTGACGCGATCAAGCAAGCCCGATATTGCCTGGACATGATTTCGCGCGAGATGCGCGAAAGCGTGAACGCGAGTATGAGTGATGCGACTGCCGGACCTCCGCTGGGGGGCGTCGTGGACGCTATCTTGTTGACTTCGGCGAGGCAGTCGGACGGAACTTTCGCCGTGGACGCAAACAACTTTCCTGTCCCGCGTTCAATAGTCTTCTTTTATCTTAACGTAACACCGGAAGGAATAACGCAGCTTGTCCGGCATCAACTCTACTATGCTGAGGATCTCCATACTGACGATGTCCCGCTGCCGCTTCATACGCCCCCGTTTGTTCTCGCGAACCCGACTTACTTCGGGGCGAATATCGTGATGAGAGACAACGGCGGACTCGGCGCTCCGTTTGTCGTCAACAGGTCCACCGGCGCCGTTAACGGGACTGCGCCCACGAAGGCGCCCAAGATTCTCATGAATAGAGCGACATCGTTTGACCTTATCGATGACGGCACCAATCCGTTGGAAGCGCGCATAACTTGCCAATACGTAGACAGATATGGCCGTCCTGCGACTTCCCGATTGAACACGCGCATCCAACCAAGGAACCTGTAGCACAGCATGCTTGAGGAGGCGAAGAAGGTGAGAGAATACGTTTCCGTTTTATCCGACAACAAGGGCATTGCTCTCGTAGCCGTGACTATGGTGATGGTGGTGGCAGCCCTTCTGGGGGGCGCGATGATCGCGCAGACCACTCAGGACGTCCAGTTGGCGGAGCGAGTTTATGAGGACAAACGCGCCATTTATCTTGGGGAAAGCGGTAAGGAAAGAGGCTACTACGAAATCAAGAACAATGCAGACTACGTGCTCGGCGGCGCCTTGACAGCGCTAGCGACGAACGTTACCGTTCAAGGAGGCACATACAGTCTTTCGGGCCGGGAACTTTCGGCCGCGCCCAAAGTCGTCGAACTCATCTCCACTGGAACCTACGATGGAACGACGCGGACGGTCACGGTCATTTCGGAAGTAATCCGCGAGAACGTAAATGTTTGGAACAACGCAATCTTCGGAGGCGGCGGCCAGACGGGGGGCGTTGTCAATGGTAACTGCGCGATTCACGGGTCGGTTCACTTGTTGGGGGAGAACGTCGGAGTCGGCGTCAATTCAATCGAAGCGCTGGATTTGAACGGCACAGCCCTCATCCACAATAACTATGTGGGCATGCCCGCAGCGATGGCTGCTAAGTTACCGGCTCTTCCAACCACTGTTTACGGCGGACAGACGGTCTCAACCCTGGACGCAAAACTGAGAGTCAAGAATGGAGCGGTTGGCGTGTCCGGCAACTCGGAAATCGGTGAAGCCAACAATGTTTTTAATACGTGGAAAGAAACGATGGACGGCATCTACATCGAGGAAGATGCGAGCGACCTTCGGTGGACGGGGAACCAGGTCACTGACGGCGTGCCCGATCCGGCCCACGTGCAATCGGATAACGGTACGAATGCGCTCTACGATCTGGCAGATGCAGTTCATTTACCCCTCACATCCGAGCCTTACGGTGGGGAAGCGAGCTACGATGCCTATTTTGATGTCAATGGTTTGGTGTTGGGGCCGCAACCCCCGGCGACATCCGTCACGCTCACGCTCGATGACACCAATTCGGCAGCTACCTATATAAGCACGGTTCCCATTCCACCTGGTGGATCAAAGACCGTCAGCGGAAAAAGCTTTACAATCACTGACGCGAAAGGGAATTCTTTTGGTTACAATGGCGGCGTTTCGCCTGCCCAAATGACTATTACCGGGATGGTCAAAGTTGTGGGTAATGTCGTGGTTGGCAAGAAAGGTATGACCATCACGTATGACGGCAGGGGCACCATTTATGCGAGCGGCGTCGCCAGCACACCAGACATGAATGGCGATTCAGATTCCTTGAAAGGCGACCTCGACGTTCATTCGAATCTTGTGCCTGTCGGTACCTTTCCGACGAACGACGTGCTTGGTCTTGTTGCAAAGGACGACATGAATCTGGCCACCGGCAGCGGTGACTCGCAACTCATGATGGCAGGCGCGTTCTATGGACAAGACAAGGTAACGTCGGAAAAGCAGAATGAGATAGCCGGCACGTTTGTAGGCGAATACTTCGATATGGGCACCAACGTTCCAAGGATTTACCAGGTTCCATCGCTTGTCGACAACTTGCCTCCCGGACTCATCGGCGATGACCCGATTTGGGTCGTAACCGGATTTGACGAAAGAAGCTGGCGGGTAGATTGAAAAGGGAGCCCTTCATGCTACACGACACCACTTTAAGCGGTCAGCCCGTCAGGAACAGAGGGCTCGTTATCGGCATTGTGGTCGCCGTTATACTGGTCACCATCGGAATTCTGAAAGCGACCTTGCAACCGTCGGCTCCAAAAGATGCCGCCGCCGTAGGCCAGGTCACCGTGGGCCATACACCACCCGAGAACTTTTCGGGGATAACGGCCGCCAGGGAAAAAGTCGAAGCGCAGGCAAAGGAAAGGGCTCAGACGGCGATCGCGGAGCACGAGGCCATTATTGAGAATAATCCGCGAGCGGATGACACTCCCGACCGCATCATGGCTGTCGGCAATCTCTATAGTTATCAGATAGGCGATTATGCTTCAGCCATTCAGAGATATCGTGAGGTCGTTGACAGATATCCTGCGCACAGTCAAACACCTCAGGCATATATTGAATTGGCATCCTGTTATGAGCGCCTGGGTAACACGGACCAGGCGCGATATATCTATCGCGAAATGGTCGAGAAACTCGATCCATCACTTCAACACACCAAATACGCAAAGCAGAAGCTTGAAGGGAAGTAGCGTCGCTTCCGGCGGATGCCTTTCCTCTTTTTGCTTTAATCAGCGCGAATCTGCACTGCTCACGTTCGAAATCATGAATTCCTGTCGTGATTGCCTGCACGAACCTAACGCATATTAATCACATGGGCGCAATGAATTGCGCCCCGACAGTCAAGAATGGAAAAAATCGGGGACACGATGTTGCATCGTGTCCCCGATTTTCTGAAGCGCGATTCATCGCACTCGACGCGAACTGTTTAGTCGTGGTTACACCACGCCATGAAATCCGCTGATTCGTCGGACTTATTGCTCTTCCGTTCCTTTCCAGCCGTAGGAGACATAGTTCGGCTTGAACTGTTCTCCGTCTACCTGAATGACCGTGAATCCCTCGGGCCAACTGGCGGGGCCAATGGTGCGGTCGCCCTTCCACCATTCACCGCAAATTGAGCCGCCGACAACCAGAAGCGCATCGGCCTGATTCGTTTTCCAGTGGATCGCTTCATAGGTATGATAGTGGCCTGCAAGCGCAAGCTTGAGGTTGTGGTTTCCTAGAACCTCTCCGAACAACTCGGGGAAATTCGCGATCTGGTGTTTTGGCGCCTTTTCGCCCGAGGGGGTGGAGACCACGTCGCCTCTGAGGCCGTATACGCTCCCAAGCGCATTTACCGTGGGAATATGCGTGACAAGGATCACGGGAGTCGAAGCTTTGATTTGAGACAGGTCCTTTCGCAGCCATTCGAGTTGTCCCTTATCTACTACTCCATAGTAGGTGCTTCCATCGACCGGGTCTTTTGTTCTGCCGATGCTATCGAGCACCACGAAATGGCAGTGTTTGTAATTAAACGAGTAATGCGTGGGACCAAGATATTTCTCGTAGGCTTTTTTCCCGTAGAGTTTCGTCGGACGCTTCGGATTCGGCAGACCGATCCAGCCGAAGACGTCGTGATTCCCTATTGTGTGGTAAAAGGGTTGTTTGATTACGGGCGCGAGTTGTCGTGTGTAAAGCTCGTACTGAGCCACCACCTTATCCTCATCCGCCGCTTTGAGAGCGTCTAATATAACATCACCCCCGTGAATCACAAAAGCCGGATTGAGCTTCTCGACTTCCCCATATGCTTTCCGTATTCCCTCGGGAGCATTCCGAATCGCAGCGGCGTGCGTGTCCGTTACGAAAACAAAAGTGAATTCATTATTGTCAACGGTGTCGTCATTCAACGTCAGAGGAAAATCAAGCTTATCCTTTCCTTTAGCAAGACTCTCTGTGCGCGTGTAGAACTTGTTCTCAGGCGCGTGATGTGTGCCGGGCGCCGACACAAAGACTATTCTTCCCATGTCCGTCTGAATCCGGTAGGAACCATTGGCATCGGTTGTCGTGACGGCCTCTCCATCCGATACAACCACGCCCGGCAACGGCTTTTCACCCATATCAAGAACGCCGTTGGAGTTTGAGTCTTCGAACACGAGTCCGGTAAGGTTCAGGCCGCCGGAAGCAAGGCCGTAGGCCCCCCAAAGGAGCATCAAGATGATGAAAGCGAGCGACAGTTTTCTGGCCATGTTCTTCCCCTCTCAGTTTTTCTTTCTGCCTTTCTTGAGAACTCTGAACGGTTATTTTAGCACAAAGCGGGGCGCCGTCGAAAACCGCTGGCAAAGTCGAAAACTGTTGTGTATAATGCAGCGTGATGTTTCTTTGCGAGGATTTTTCTGCGATATAGAAACGCGAAGCAACCAAAGGGGGAGAATCGGATGAATCCGAAGAGATTTGAGGTTCTAAGCAAGAGCGAAGTCAGGAGCATTCATCAGGGCTCGATGAATGTTCTGATGAAGAAAGGCGTTAAGGTCGAGGCCGACGATCTTCGCGACATTTTCAGGAAGCGCGGCGCCATAGTCGATGATTCCGAGCAAGTGGTCCGTATTCCCGAAGAGATTGTCATGTGGGCGGTTGAGCAAGCGCCCAACCGTTTCATGCTTTACGGACACGACCCGAAATTCAAGGTAAAGATCGACAGCAAGGCTTCCCTTTTCTGCGGGCTCGGCACTCCGACGAATATGCTTGACAGCAAAGGCAACTTCACACCGGCCACTCTCGAGGACGTTCGCAAACACATCATTCTGATTGACGATCTCGATAACCTGACAAACGACCAGATGGATATCTGGCCGAGCGACATCCAGATGACCACAATCCACGTGGAGGCTGTTCGCATCTGGGCGCGCGAGGCCCGAAAACCATTCGGCACAGGCACACTTGGATACCTTGCCACCAAGGACACAGTCGACATGACTGCGATGGCGCTGGGCGGCATCGGCGAATTGATGAAAAGGCCAAGGCTGGTGGGCATTTGCAGTATCGTGAGTCCGCTGAAGATTGATACGGCTCAGGGACACGGCATGAAGGTTTTTGTCGAGCATAATCAGCCGGTCATAATGGCTCCGGAGGCAATGGCCGGCACTACCGCGCCCGTGACCCTGGCAGGCTTGCTAGTGCAGCAAAACGCGGAAGTGCTCGCCCATATCACGCTTGCACAGATTATCAATCCGGGCGCGCCTGTCTTCTGGGGGTCATGCTCCACGGTGGCCGACATGAGGACAGGCAACGTGGCGCTCGGGTCATTCGAGACCGGCCTGATCAGCGCCGCTTCAGCTCAGCTCGCGCGATTCTATAGGATTCCTTCCCGCGGAGTGGCCGGCACGACGGACTCGAAGCTCCTGGACATACAATGCGGCTTCGAGCGAATGATGAACATGTATCTCCCGTATGCCGCCGGCATTAACTACATCACTTGCCTCGGCACGCTCGAGAGAACGATGTCCGGCGCGCACGAATTGATGGTGCTGGATAACGAGCTTGCGGGAATGCTGAAACGCGTCGCGCGCGGAATAGAGGTCAATGATTCGACTCTTGCGGTTGACATAATCAGCAATCTCGGCTGGTCGGAGAACTATATGGACCAGATGCATACCGCCGAACATTTCCGTTCGGAACTCTTCCTCTCGAAACTCATTGACCATGATGTTCGCGACGCATGGGCTTCCGCCGGCTCGAAGACTATGATCGACCGTTGCGCGGAACAGGTCGAGAAAATAATTGCAAATCATCAATCCAATAAACTAAGCCCGGACCTCGAACCTAGAATGCAGAAGTTCATCGATGAAGTGGCCGCGCGGTCCATCGAGGAGTTCTACAAATATGAAGGGCTGTCGGAAATGCCCGCTACGTTGCCGATTTGAGCGGAATACGTCAGCTACGAGAATCAGCACAATACAGTCCGAGTTGGAAATCCCCCCTGCCCCCTTTACGAAGGGGGGGAATGGAGATTATCGGCCATTCAGTCGATCCATGATTCAATATAGCAGGAAGCTAATGCGCCTCTTTAAGAAATGGGGGGAGAGAGATTCTACAAACCAGAAAATGGCGCTCGAACTCGGGCAGAAAACACTTGATCAGTTGAGAAATCCAACGAAAGGACATGAACATGCCTGACAAAGCCGAGCATGCCGATGCGTACACAAAACAGAGCCGCCTCGTTCATGGCGACTGGAAGCAGGCGGAACTGGACTACAGTCACGCGCTCACGCCGCCGATTTCCTCGTCCGTCACCTACAGCATGGATTCGTCGGTCTTTGGCGGCAAGAGACCGTTGGAGTTCTTGATGGAACTCGACGACCTGAGCAAATTGCCGTTCTACATTTATGCTCGTTTCGATGACCCGACATGGTCGCTGCTCGAGCACAAAGTCGCGTTGGCCGAAGGCGGCGAGACAGCGCTTGTGTTCGGCAGCGGCATGGCCGCGATAACTGCGGCGCTTATGGCGAACCTTTCGGCCGGCGATGAGGTTTTATATCATCACGTGCTTTATGGAAATACTCACGGCCTGATGACGGGCCGGCTCCCCCGGTTCGGCATCAAGACGCTATCGCTTGACTTCAATGACCAGCAAGCGTTGGCGGGGGCGATCAGCGAGAAAACTCGAATCGTCTATCTTGAGACTCCGGTCAACCCACTTGTCAATCTCGTGGACATAGCCGCCGTGCGGAAGGTGGTTGACGACGCTGAGAAAAGGCTGGGGCAATCCGGACAAATCCAGGTGATTGTCGACAACACCTTTCCCACTCCATTTTGCCAGCGGCCCATCGAACATGGGGCCGACATGTTGGTTTGCAGCCTCACCAAAGCGATGGGCGGCTTCGGTGTTGACCTCGCGGGCGCGATTGTCGGACGGAAAGATATACGGCTCGGTCTCGTTATGTTCCGCGAAGAAACCGGCGGGGTGCTTTCTCCAAAGGCCGCATGGAACGTCGTGACGTTCGGCCTGCCGACCCTTTCTGTCCGGATGAGAGCGATGCAAGCCAGCGCCCTCGAGATAGCGCGATTCCTCGACGATCATCCTAAAGTGCGAAAGGTGAACTATCCCGGTCTCGAGTCGCATCCACAGCACTCTATCGCAAGAAAACAAATGCGCGATTTCAAGGGCAATTTCGCACCGGGCTCGATGCTCTATTTCGAGCTTGATACGGATGACGACCGCGCAATCGAGCGGTTCACGGGCCACGTGGGCGATAACGCCTATTGCCTCTCGCTCGCGGTAAGTCTTGGCCACACCTCGACGCTGGTGGAGAACCCCTACAACATGACGCACATGTTAATGTCGGAGGAAGATAAGGAAGTCATGGGACTGAAAAGGAGCGGAATGAGACTTTCCGTGGGTCTTGAAGATGCGGGCGACATCATAACCGACTTGAAGGAATGTCTCGCCAGAATCTGATGGGCGGAAGGCGAAAGGAAAGCATGCGGAGCGCGCGGAAAACCGGGTTACATGCTCCGGGCGCCGGGTAAGAAAGAAACAAGGCGCGAAACGGACGACCCAAATGGGAAAAGGCTGCTGAAGAAGAAGGCGTGGATCAGAGTTGCCGCTCTTCTTTACGTAGGAGTGAGAACGCCGCTGCCTTCAATCCGGGCAGCAAAACAGTTTGGTTAGGAAGGGCTGCCTCAAGCGGCTGAGTCGTTTCGTCAAGGAGCGAATCGACCACGAACTGAAAGTCGTTCCCGTCGGGCTGTACGCATTCAAGCGTGTGTCCTCTATCGATGCGCGCGCGCACTTCCACTCGCGCCATGTTTGCCTCCGTAGCCGTTATCAAACCGAGAAACGAATGCGTGCTCCTGCGGCGGGCGCCGCCTGCGGGCGTGAGTCCCGCCCGCATCTCTCCGAGATAGAATCCCGTTGTGAAATCGCGATTGCTGGTTTTGCGAAGGTCGTCGACGCGTGCGGGATCGCCTTCGTATCCCGAATAATTTGCGTCGAGCGATTGCCTATACGCGCGCGTGACTATGCCAACATAATATGCGGTCTTCATCCGTCCTTCAATTTTGAGCGCGTTCACCCCGCTCGAGAGAATCTCCGGGATATGGTCAATCATGCAGAGGTCTCGCGAACTGAAGATGAGTGTCCCCTTTGGGGTGGCCTCAATGTCGAGCGGGTCATGGGGCCTCGTTTCTTCGACGATTTTATATGCCCATCGACACGGCTGAGCGCAATCACCGAGATTGGCGTCTCTACCGACGAAATGCTTGCTCATGAAACAGCGTCCGGAATAGGCCATACACATCGCGCCGTGGACGAAAATCTCCACCTGCATCGTGGTGCGCGAAGCTATCTCAGCGATTTCCTTCAGGGTGAGTTCCCTCGCCAGGATGATTCGCGAAGCGCCGAGGCGTTCCCAGAACCGCGCCGAGCGCCAGTTGGTCACGTTCGCCTGAGTGCTTATGTGAATCGGAACATCCGGAGCGTTTTCGCGAGCTATTTCGAAAGCGCCGATATCAGAAATCACGAAGGCATCGGGTTTGAGCTTTGAGATATAGCTTACCTGTTCCCGGATTTGTTCGAGGTTCTCATTGTGGGGGAATACATTCAACAAAACGAAAGCTCGCGCCGCATTCGCGTGCGCATGGACTATGCCCTCAGCCATTTGTTCGGGCGTGAAATTTTCGGATTGCGCGCGAAGGCTTAAGCTCTTTCCTGAAAGGTAAACGGCGTCCGCGCCGAAAGCGACTGCCACTTTCAGCTTCTGAAGGTTTCCGGCAGGGGAGACGAGTTCCGCTCGAGTGTCTCGCGGTTTATCCGCGCTCATCGAGCACCTGATATCTTAAGACGGCCTCATTGTGTTCTCTGAGCGAGGCGGAAAACTTGTGCCAGCCATTGTTCATGGAAACAAAATAGAGGTATTTGGTGTCGGCGGGCTTGAGGGCTGCTTTGATTGCGGCAATACCGGGATTGCATATCGGCGTGGGAGGCAGTCCCCTGAGTTCATAGGAGTTGTAAGGCGAGTCGATCTGCAAATCCTCACGTGTCAGTTCAACGCCATAGTTGTCAAGCGGATACCGAATGGTTACATCGCATTGGAGCGGCATATTGCGGTGCAGGCGGTTATATATCACGCTTGCTATCAGAGGTTCCTCATCATCGTGGAGGGCTTCTTTTTCGATGATTGAAGCGACAGTCACAACGTCGCGCAAGGCGGGGCCGCTGTTGAGGATGTCGTCATCAATCTCCTCATCGCAGGCGTCCCGGAATCTGTCCACCATCATGCGTATTACGCGCTTTGTGGGAAGCCCCGTGGGAATTCTATATGTATCCGGAAAAAGGAATCCTTCGAGGCCGGAATCACCAAAACCCATTTCTTTGCAAAATTCAGGGTCATTTGCGAGCTCGAGGAACTCATTCTCGTCCGCAAGGTCTCTGTTACCCAGGGCTCGCGCTATTTCTTTTACCGTATATCCTTCGGGCACAGTGAAACGGTGAAGCACCATATGTCCTCGTTCCAGGCGCGTGAGCGCTTCTAAGAGCGACATAGGGCCGTCAAAACGATATTCTCCGGCCTTAAGCTTGCGAAAGGAACCTCTTCCGACGGATGTCAATTCAAAGAGGATCGGGCTGGATATGATGTTCTGCGCCGCAAGTTTGCCAGCGATATCCGAGACGCTCGAGCCGTGTGGAATATCGACTACTATGCGCCGTGACTGCGCGGTATCGGGGGAAACCTTGTGTGTGAGCGCCCAGTTCAGCCCATGAATCAGCATCCACAGAACAATGAAAAAAAGGAAGAAACCGAAAGCCGTGAGCTTTTGTCGTCTCCTTTCACGGTGTTCGGGAGACGCCACCTCGACGGCTGGTTGCGCTTGTTGAACCGGTTTAGTTTCTGGATCAGACATTGCGTTGTGAGCTCCGCATTGGGCTCTGAAGGACGACGTCAATCTTCGCTACGATGACAGTCGAGGTAATGTTGCAGCATTATTTGTGCGGCGGTGGAATCGATCACTTTACGCCTCGCTTTGCGCCTCACTTTCGCTTCGATAAGGGATGCCTCCGCGCTTCGAGTCGTAAGTCTTTCGTCCCACGTGCCGAGAGGAACAGTCGTACATTTCCCGAGCTCTTCAATGAAGCGTGCGACTTTCTCCGTCTGCGGGCTCGGGCTTCCGTCAAGCTTTTTGGGTAATCCTAACACAATAAGACTGACTCCGCAAGTCCCTGCTGCCTCGACCACTTTGGTGAAATCATCCCGTGTCCCGGTGCGGTGGATTGTTCCCACCGGCTGCGCCGTTATCCCCAACTCGTCGCTGACTGCCAGCCCGATTCGTTTGTCACCCACGTCAACGCCAAGTATCCGCTTCCGGACTCGCATCGAATCCCTCTCTTCCGGGATATTCATATATGAGCAAACACCATGCTGGGGAAAATCCTCAAGAGCCCTTCATCATGCGCTCGACGGCAACAGGAACCACATCGAGCGCCTGCCCAAGTTTCGATGGGTCTTTTCCTCCTGCCTGAGCCATGTCGGCCCTTCCGCCGCCTCCGCCGCCAACAATCTTTGCCACGTCTTTCAAGAGATCGCCTGCATGCAAGCGAGCCGTCAGGTCGGTGGTGACACCCGCAATGAGCAGGACTTTCCCCTCCGAAACACCCCCGACGACCACTACGCCCGATTTAAGTCGTGCTTTTAGTGAGTCGGCTGTTTTCCTCAGGTACGTGGCATCATGGTCATCCAACCTGACGGCCAGCACCTTGATCCCATCGACATCAACCGTCCCCGCCAACATATCATCAACCTTATTGGAGACAACTGCGCTTTTCAAGCGAGCCAGTTCTTTTTCGAGTTTCTTTCTCTCTTCAAGCAATTGCAGAACACGCTGAGTCACGTCACCGCGCGGAGAATTCAGGGCGGACGCAGCCTCCTCAAGCAAGTCCTCATCCTCACGGATCTTGCGGTATGCAGCGCCCCCGCAAACCGCCTCTATCCTGCGCATGCCGGCGGCAATCGAGGATTCCGATGTGATCAGGAACAGGCCGATGTCGCCGGTCGCGCGCACGTGCGTTCCGCCGCAAAGCTCCATGCTGACATTGCCCATTCTCACGACGCGAACCTCGTCGCCGTATTTCTCGCCAAAGAGGGCGATAGCGCCCAGTTGTTTTGCCTGCTCGAAGGGCAGAATCCTTGTCTCAACGGGAATGTTCTCGCGAATTCGATGGTTGACAAGGGCTTCCACCTGTCGCAGTTGTCGTCTATCCAGCGCGGCGTAATGCGCGTAGTCGAAACGGAATCTGTCAGGCCCGACGAGCGAGCCGGACTGGTAAACGTGAGGACCCAAGACTTCTCTGAGGGCGCTTTGGAGCAAGTGAGTGCCCGAGTGGTGAGCCGCAGTGTCACATCGCAAATCTTTCGCCACTTGAGCAAGCACGATCTGGCCGGTACGAAGTTCGCCCTCCTTCAAACGGACCTTGTGGACGGTCAGGCCGCTAACCGGTTCCTTTGTATCATACACTTCCGCCTTGAGCCCCTTGGCGTCGAGTACACCCTTGTCACCAATTTGGCCGCCTGATTCGGCATAGAACGGCGTCGTATCAAGCACCACCTCGATGTCCGATTCAGCTTCGACTGAATCAATGGGAACGTTATCTCTCAGGACGGCCAGAATTTTCGCGTCCGTGGCCCCTTCAGCATATCCCACAAATCGGGTGGCGGGCAGTTTTTGCGCGAGGTCTGAATAGGAACGCAGACTCCCGACGGCTTCGTAGCCCGTGAACGCCGCTCGCGCGCGCTCTCTTTGTTTGTGCATCTCGGATTCAAACTCAGCCCTATTGAGCTCGAAGCCCCGGGCAGCCGCTATTTCTTCGGTCAGCTCAACCGGGAAACCATAGGTGTCATACAGCTTGAACAACTCGCGCCCACTAATCCGCTTTTGGTCGGATTGCCTTAGACTTTCCATTATATCTTCAAGCAGTCCAAGCCCTTGCGTAAGGGTTTCATTGAAACGCTCTTCTTCGGTCAGCACAACTTTGCTCACGTGCTCTCGCTTGGCTTTGAGTTCAGGATAGGCCGTTTGATAAGTATCGACTACCGCTCCGACTATTCGATAGAGGAACGGTTCCTTCAGACCGAGATCGCGTCCTCGCTGGAATGCGCGCCGCAATATGCGTCTCTCGACGTAACCCCGTCCCTCATTCGAGGGGAGGACACCGTCCGCAATGAGGAACGTCAGTGCCCTCACATGGTCGGCGATCACCCGGTATTGCGGGACCGCGTCTTTTGGGTCCACTCCGGTAAGCGTCGCAGCATACTCAATGATCGGCTTGAATAGGTCCGTCCCAAAATTAGAGTGGGTCCCTTGCATAACTGCCGCAATGCGTTCCAATCCCATGCCGGTATCGATGTTTTTCTTCGGGAGTGGGAGCAGCTTCCCGTCTTCCTGCCGGTCGAACTGGGTGAAAACGTGATTCCATATTTCGACAAAGCGATCACAGTCACAGCCGAACTTGCATTCGGGACGCCCACATCCGACGCCTTCCCCGTAGTCATAATGAATTTCGGAACATGGGCCGCACGGACCCGTCGGGCCCATCGTCCAGAAGTTGTCTTTTTCATCCATTCGTACGATGCGCTCGCCGGGCACGAGCTTTTTCCATATTTCGAGAGCCTCGTCATCGTCTTTATATATGGTTATCCACAGGCGTTTCTTCGGAAGATTGAGTTCCTTTGTGACATATTCCCAACCCCAGGCAATAGACTCTTCTTTGAAGTAGTCGCCGAATGAGAAATTCCCGAGCATCTCAAAAAACGTGTGATGCCGCGTCGTCCGTCCGACATTTTCTATATCGGAAGTTCGGAAGCACTTCTGACAGGTTGCGGCGCGCGTGAACTTAAGCGGAATTTCCCCAAGGAACTCTTTCTTGAACTGCACCATTCCGGCGCTCGTGAACAAAAGCGTGGGATCATCGGGTGGAACCAATGGCCAACTTGGCTTTATCGTGTGTCCTTTTCCCTTGAAAAAGTCCAAAAAGCTCTGGCGAAGCTCGTTTCCAGTCATCGTTTCTTGCCTTCCAAATAGTTTGTCAGCAACTCTGATAACATGCGTAAATGCTTCCTAAGTGGGCATATTATAACAAGATACTGAGCTTTTTTCAAATCCTCTTGCGGCATAGCCATCCCTATTCGCGGACACAACATCGCACGGTTTCCCCGAATAGGACCCCTTTTCCCCGGACATAACAAAAACGAGCGCCGCCAGAAAGCAAATGGCCGCATCTCTTTGAGATGCGGCCCCTCGTGTTTGGCCTTTTCCGGTGGCGGAATAGATTGTCCCCATTACTGCCAGGGCCAATTTTTCTCAGGCCGAGGCGTAGAGAACCGCGGAGGGAAGGTGCGGCGTTAATTTCATGGGCTTCAGGTCATGCTTATGA
>JACRIR010000201.1 GCA_016215705.1 Candidatus Poribacteria bacterium
AACGTGGTTTCATCAAGAGGTGTTGGATGAGATTCTCGAAGAACGAATACCGCCGCGCAAGTACCGGCATATTCCCAGGGCTGTCAAACGTCGCGTGTCACCATTCCCCGCTCGGCCCAAGAATTATCAGAGCGGCAGAGCGAGCGGCAGGAAACCAAACGTAGCAATGCTTAAGTGAACAGTATTGAGTCTGGCGTTCATCATGGTCGGCCCCCAATTACGTTCTTCTCCCAGAGCTCGGAAAGCGAGTATTCCTGCAACCAGTCCTCCAGCGTCTTTTCGTCCAGCCGTTGAAACGAAGACTCGCGATCTTTTCGGTTGACCACAACAATGTCATTCGGTTCGAAGCAATCAATGAGCGGCATTGACTGCGTGGCAACGACCACTTGCGTCTTGGTTGAGACACTTCGTATTAGTCCACCGACCACATTAATGGCGTAAGGGTGCAGGCCCAGTTCGGGCTCATCCAGGAGCAGCACGTCCGGGAGGTTCCTTTCGGGCTGCAGGAGGAGAGTTACCAGCGCAATCGCCCGCAGCATACCGTCAGCAGCCTGCGAAGCGTCAAAGATTCGGTCGCAATTTCGTTCTCGCCATTTCAGCAATATGCTATTGTCGTCGACATCCAACTCGAAATCGGCGAAGAATGGCAAAATGAGACGAATTGTTTCCACGATCCGAAAGTAGCGCTTGCTCTCGTTTTCTTTCAATCGCAGCAAGAAAGGTGCAATGTTGGCCGCATCCTCCTTGAGATAGCGGTTGTCTTCTTTGCTCCATTTCCCGCGTATTCTGGCGGTACTTGAGGTGTTGTGAAACTGGTGAGAGAAAGGGAACGAGGGCCAATCGATTGCGGATTGCGGGTTTGGGATTGAACAAGAAAGAAGGAATCGAAGAGGAAGGCGCACAAGAATCGATGGATCACGAAATTTGCAAATTACATGAATAAAGAAGTTCACCAACTTGGACTGATTTACACAGATTTCAGGGAAAACAAGAGGAAATCACGACAGAGCTTTATGGTTTCGAACGCGAGTAGCACAGCGCGGCGGTGGCGCAACTTTGCTGTAATGAATCGACTCGAGGCTGGCTGATAGAGGGCGTTCCGTCGAAACATTGATCAAAGGGTAGGCACGGAGGCCTGGCTCTACAACAGTAGTTGTCCGAAGGAGGTAATTTGGCCAAGGGAACGACCACTCACAGAGGCATTCTCGATGAGGAAACTTCTGGCCATCAAATTGCCAAAACTTGTGCCCAAGAATCCGGGTGCGTTACACCTTTGCAAAAGTGGGAACGTCGCCGAATCAATGCTATGCTATTTAGGAAACGTCAGGAATTAGGACAGAGATGTCTCAGCATGTGAGCGACGCCAGGGGCAGCAAGGGGCAGGAGGAGTGTGATCGGATGTGATCATCAACAATCTGGAATTCAACGTGCGAGTGGTGGGCAGCGGGGTTCCCTAGTACTCGCGTTTGAAATCGTGAATTCTTGTTGTGATTTCGCACGACACCCTATATGGAAATCACAAGGGCGCAATGAATTGCGCCCCTACAGACAAGAATGAAGAAAATCGGGGACACGATGTCGCATCGTGTCCCCGATTTTCTGAGGCGCGATTCATCGCGCACGATATGTTCTGTTTGGCTGCGGCCGTGCCACACTGCGGAACCCCTCCGATGGCACAGAATCGGATTCCCGATGTTGGTAGTCCGCGAAATACGCGGCTATTCTATTCGAAAGGGATCAATTCCTCGGCATTGAAGGGCTTGCCGTGGGAGGGATAGATCAGCTTTGCGCCTTCTCTTTTCAGCTTTAGCCAGCTTTGAGACGTTTGTTTCCTGTCATTGACATATATCGGTTTGTGTCCGATTAGGCAGAATTTCATGAAGTTCATGGCGGCATCGCCGACAAGGGCGCTCCCATCGTCGAGGATGACGGAAATGGAATCAGATGTGTGCCCCGGCGTGTGGATTATTTTGCCATTGATGCCCAGACTCCTCAAGAGTTCGTTATCGTCTCCTTTGATAACGATATCTTTTCCCCTCAGGTGAACCGGAGGGAATGCGAAGCCGGTCCGATGGATGACTGCCGTGTATGCCGCCATGACGGTCTTTGTGCCGAGGTTTATTGCTTTACCATCGGGATCGGACTGTCCGGCAGCCAGATGCGGCAGCGCCTTTTCATGCACAATTAATGCGGCGTCGGTGTGTTTCAGCAACTCGCTTGCGGCGCCTGCATGATCGTCGTGATGATGCGTCAACAGCAGATACTTTATGTCGGAGACATCCACGCTCTCTTCTTTCAACGCTTTTGCAAGGGCCTCGTATTTTCCCGGATAAGGGGTATCCACCAACAGGTATCCTCCCTTACACGTCAGCAGAAAGCAATTCGTGACGGACACTTTCAGCGGTATGACTCTATTTGATAACACGATGTTTCTCTTCATGACGGCGTCTCCGAGTTGTCTGGTGAGACAAATCATTTACGCTTTGCGTATTGTTGCACACTCCGGTTTAGTATTTCGCGCCCATATGAGATTGACACCTAGAGCGACTGCCCATAAAGCAACAAAATCCGAGCCCTGACGATTAGCTAAGAAAGCTCCAGGAGCGCCAAACAATTCCAAATTGCCATAGAAGATTACTATGCTAAGAACTACGCCTAAAACGGCTATCCATTTATTAATTATTCTTGTCTTTAATATTGCTATGCTAAAAAACAGCAACCAAAAAAACATAAAAGTAAACTGTACATGTTCTGCAATTGACTCACCGACATACGTGTTAAAAGCTTCGAAAACCAAATCGATTGTTTTAGGATCATAGATACCCTCAGCCCGCAACCTGGCCAAGAAAGGGAATAGAAATGTATAGCGGATAATCCCGGCATACAAACAAATGCCAACTACCATTCCGCAATATTGTCCTAAATAGCCCCAAATATCATCACCAGCCAACTGAAAAATCTTTCTCAGCAATAGCGAAAGGAAAAATATGCATATGCCTGCTCCGCCTACACCAATATAATAGAGATATGGAACTAAATTACGCGTTTCATAGAGTTTCCCCAAAATCACTTGAGGGGTTTCACGAATGATTTCAGGATAACCAAAGATTTTACCCAGAAATAGAAAGCATATTGTAGCGATGACCCCCGCAGAAATTGACAGGATGCCAGAAACAATAAATAGAACCTTATTATTTGTTTCCATTTTTGTGCGTCCCCTCTTATGTATTGTAAATGAATTTCACCTAGTCAACTACACGCTTACGATCAGGCGATACATCGAGGTCATTCGGAAAGAGCCGGTTCCGAAGCTCGAAACCTCATTGACCGTCTGGGCGGCGCGTCGTAAAGACCTCGCGTCTCGTGTCTTCCCTGAGACGACCTCGCCAGTATTATATGATACACATCTCATATTGTCAAGTCCTAATGTGAGAGTGGTCTCATTTTTGTGTTGCAGCTTTTGCGTCGATTTGGTATCATCATATGAGTGGAGCGCGGGGCGGAGATGGGAAAGAGGAATGTTTCTTAAGACGAGCGACGAAGAATCTCTCATTTTCTCGTGAAGTTGAGCCTGTAAACGGAGAATCTTGGCTTCGCTCAGAATGACATATGGTCATTACCTTCTCGGCAACACGCCGTCAAGGCCCTGACCCCCGCGGGAGAGACAGGAGAAAGGAAGTATGAGCAAGAGGACCAAGAGGGCCGCAAAGTCTGCGGCAAGAGTGCCCGTTCAGGACAGGGGAATCAAGACGAGAATGGCGCTTATGGAGGCCGGCAAGAAGGCGTTTGCGAAGTATGGCTATCACGACGTTATCGCCGACCAGATCGCGAAGGAGGCTGGGGTGGCCGTGGGGAGCTTCTATGCCTATTTCAACAACAAGCGGGACCTTTTTCTCGAGGTGATTGATGAAATCACGACAAAGAGCGCAGACGTGATCAATGAGTCTCTGCGGCAGATTTTTCTCAGGAGAAGCCAGAACATAGAACATTGGATTCGGAAGATGATTGTCGTACTGGTGGACATACACAAGGAATCAGAGAGTCTCTTGAGGGAGTTGCTTCGCATGTCGCTTTATGATGAAGAAGCCAGGGCGCGGCTGGAACAAATAGACAGACTTGTTCGACAGCTTATCGAGGCGGCGCTCGAGGATATGGTCGGCGCGACCAGAAAAAGGGAGAGAGAAAGCATTGCATATGTGTTTTATTACGCGGCCGAGGGAGTTGTTCACCAAATGGTTCTCGAAAGAGGGGAGATTGACGAAAAGAGGGTGATTCGAGAGCTTTCGAAACTGCTTGCGGCCCGAATCAAAGACAGATTTGGAGTAAAAGAGCCGCGAGAAAAGAGGGGGCAGCGGCCCCGCGAGGGAAGGGGGGCCGACGGGAAATGATGAATGGAGAAGAGGGGAAGTGCCTAAAGTGAGCTAGAGTGCCTAATGTTAGAGAGAAAAAAGAGGCGAAGAGGGAACCGAAATGCAAGGCAGGCGAAAGGAGCAAGGCGAAAGGGAAATCTCACCACAAAGAGAGACATGGGGGAAAAGTATACTGCCGGCAAGGAATGATGAATGGGGAAAAGTGCGAAGTGTGTAAAGTTAGCTGAAGTGTCTAAAGTTGGAAAGAAGCTAGAAGCGGAGGGGGCCGAGTGGAACGCGCGGGGTTCGAGTCGCGAGTGGCGGGTCGGAACCCAAGAAAAACGGCGGGAATGGGGCGGCCACCAATACGCCGAGAGAAAGGCGGAACAGGGGAAGAGGGCAGCAGTGATCTCATAAAGAAGGGGAAGAAGACCACTTGAAGACAGACTATTGGCGGGTTTACTACCACAAAGAGGTTGCCGAGCGCAGCGACAGAATTCGTGAGGAGCACACAATTCAATCGACAGGAGTGGATATTCATATTGACGTGTATCCACACCGGAAGTCTGATGCGCCTGTAGTGATCTTCAATCATGGAGCGGCAGGCTATTGCCGGTTATTCGTGCAATTAGCGCTGTCATTCAACGAGCACGGTTACACCGTGGTTTTGCCCGACCAGCGTGGTCAGGGGCTATCCGGCGGCAGGAGAGGCGACTACACCGTTTCAGAGTGTGTTCGAAACATTGTGGATGCGGCTCATTGGGCCAAGAATCGTTTTCACACCCCGCTTTTTATCGCCGGCGGAAGCGTAGGGGGCGCCCTAACGTACTACGCGGCCACATCCGGCGCGCCTGCGGACGCGATCGCCTGTCTCAATCTCTTTGACTTTGGAAACGGAACGGACGGGATAAGGATTTCGCGTCTTGCCTGCCTGGCGCGCTATTCCAGCATCATAAAACTGCTGAACACAGGAATGATTCTGCTGAGTCCGCTGGCCGGGATGCGCGTGCCCTTTCGCTGGATGGGCGCTTTTGAGAAACTGATGGATGAGCGCGACTCGGTATTTCAGGGTCAGTGGGACGCCGATCCTGTGCCGCCCCGTTTGGTAAGCATTCGTTCATTGGCAAGCAATCTTACGACTGCTCCGAGAATAGTATTTGAGAATAACAGATTGCCCGTCCTCGTAATAAACCAGAGTCTGGATAGAATGGTTGATAGCGATGTCACCCGGCGCAACTATGAACGGCTCAAAGGGCCGAAGCGATACTTTGAAGTGTCTTTTGGTCATTGGTCGAGCCAGCCCGAATTCTGGGAGACTATAGTTCAGGTGTGCGATGAGTGGTTCAGAAATTGCGGGCACTAGTCTTTGGACGGCGGCCTTTTTCCCTTCTTTTGCCTCACCAACAAAATGTTGTTTGCCAGCCGATGACAGAGCGCAGTTCAGGAACAGAGAATCCTTTGACTGTGAAGAAAGAGTGTGTTAATCTATAGATTAGTTGGCGCAATGCACTGTCCTGCCTGAGACTTCTTAAGGGAGGGAAACAAGAATGGACACATCCCCACGCTGGTTAATAGTGGTTTTCTCGTTCTTGATGCTCGTTCTGCTGGCAGGGGGCGTGTGGTTCTATCAAGGCCAGGAGGAACGCCTGCGGCAAGAGGCCGAAGCGAATCTCGATGCAATCGCGCGGTTGAAAGTGGATGAGATTGTCGCATGGAGAGCGGAACGATTCGGTGACGGCGCCGTGTGCATGGATAGCCCGTTTTTCGTAGCGGCGGTCATGCAATGGATGGCGCGGCCAGAGGCCGATGTTTCCGAGCAGTTGCTCGCGCGATTCCGTTCCATGCAAAAGAACTACGGCTACAGTGACGTTCTTCTCGTTGATGCCGGCGGCAAAGTGCGGCTCAGTCTCAGTGGCCGTTCCGGTCCGCTTCACGAGGACGCGGTGCAAGCCATGGTGGAGGCATTCCGTGAGCGGCGTCCTGTCTTCACGGATTTGCACGTCGGCCCGGGAGATTTGCCCTCGCACCTGGATGTGGTTGCTCCTTTGTTCACTCAGAATAGCGTCGCGCCTAAGCCTGTAGGAGCGATTATCCTTCAAAGTGAAGCCCGGCGGTTTCTTTATCCATTGGTACAAACCTGGCCGACGCCCAGCCGCACTGCCGAAACCCTGCTCGTCCGGCGAGACGGCGAGACGGTCTTGTTCTTGAACGAGTTGCGGCACCGTCGGGACACAGCGCTCAAATTGCGTATTCCCCTAAGCGAGAAGGATGTGCCCGCGGTCAGGGCGGTTCTGGGCAAGGAAGGCGTGATGCAGGGGAAGGACTACCGTGGGGTTGATGTCCTGTCGGTCCTCAAGGCCGTTCCGGACTCGCGGTGGTTTATAGTGGCGAAGATGGACACGGGGGAAGCGTTTTCGGTCCTGAGGCGGGAATCCGCCCTTATTGTATCGTTGCTTTTGGGGTTGGCGGCGGCCACGGCAGCGGCTGTGGGCATGGTGTGGCAACGCAACGCAAAGACTCATTACCAGACTCTCTTGCAGGCGGAGAAGGCGCAGCGGGAGAGCGAGGAGCGTCACCGCATCACGCTCATGAGCGTGGGTGACGGAGTGATCACCACCGACGCCGAAGGGAGAGTGGGTCTGCTTAACCCGGTGGCCGAGGCGCTGACCGGCTGGCGGCAGGAAGAAGCATGCGGAAAGCCGCTGGAGCAGCTGTTCTGCATATTCAACGAAGAGACACGCGAGCCGGTTGAGAACCCGGTGCGGCGGGTGATGCGTGAAGGTTTGGTGGTCGGACTGGCGAACCACACGGTGCTTATGCGCAAAGACGGTGTGGAGCGGCCCATAGCCGACAGCGGCGCGCCCATTCGGGATGAGAATGGCGTGATTACCGGCGTGGTTCTGGTTTTCCGCGACCAGACGGAGGAACGACGCTACTCGAAGGAGCGCGAGGGCACTGTGGAACTGCTGAGGCTGCTCAGCGGTCAGAGCGGAAAGCATGAATTGATTCAGGCTGTCACCGGCTTTCTCAAGGAATGGTCCGGTTGCGAAGCCGTGGGCGTGCGGTTAAGGGAGGGCGATGATTTTCCGTACTTCGAGACGCGGGGTTTCCCGTCCGAGTTTGTGCGGTTGGAGAATAGCCTGTGTGCGCGCGACTCGAGTGGCCAGTTAGTCCGGGACGGCGAAGGCAATCCGTTCCTGGAATGCATGTGCGGAAACATCATCTGCGGTCGCTTCAACCCTGCGTTGCCATTCTTCTCCGCGAAGGGCAGCTTCTGGGCCAACTCCACCACTAGACTGCTGGCGACAACAACCGAAGCTGATCGTCAGTCTCGCACGCGTAATCGCTGCAACGGCGAGGGTTATGAATCTGTTGCGCTGATTCGCTTGCGCAGCGGCGACGAAACATTCGGCTTACTGCAACTGAACGACCACGCCGCAGGTCGGTTCACGCCCGAATCCATCGCCTTCATGGAGAACGTCGCGGACCAGATTGCCATTTCTCTGGCACAACGCAAAGGACAGGATGCGTTGCGCGAAAGCGAAGAGAAATATCGTCACCTGGTGGAATGCCTTGGAGGAGAATACTTCCTTTACCATCATGATGCGAATGGTGTTTTCACTTACCTCAGCCCTTCCATAACCAATGTCCTCGGCTATTCCGGCGAGGAGTTCCTGGCGCATTTCAGCACATATCTGACCGATCATCCGATCAATCTTGAGGTCAAGAAACACACTGCGCTGAGTATTCAAGGAATCCAACAGCCGACCTACGAAGTGGAAATCCGGCACAGGAACGGCAGTAGCCATTGGCTGGAGGTGACGGAAACACCTATATTCGGCAACGATGGAAAGGTGGAAGGCGTGGAAGGCATCGCTCACGATATTACCTTGCGCAAGCAGGCAGAGGACGTGCTGCGGGAATCGGAAGAGCGATTCAGAGGCACATTGGACACCATGATGGAAGGGTGCCAGATCATTGGTTTCAACTGGCGCTATCTGTATCTGAATGAAGTTGCTGCCCGGCATGGTCGCCGGCCGCGAGAGGACACGGTGGGACGCACGATGATGGATGTTTACCCGGGGATTGAGACGACCGAGATGTTTGCAACACTAAAGCGGTGCATGGAGAGCAGGGTTCCAGAGCAGATGGAGAATGAATTCATCTATCCCGATGGCGTCAAGGGCTGGTTTGAGATCAGTATTCAGCCGACGCGAGCGGGCATTTTCATTCTGTCGCTCGATATTAGCGAGCGCAAGCGCGCGGAGGCTGAGCAGGAGAAACTGCAAGCGCAGTTGGTTCAGGCCCAGAAGATGGAGTCGGTGGGACGGCTGGCCGGCGGTGTGGCCCACGATTTCAATAACATGCTCACTGCGATTCTTGGATACGCCGACCTGGAACTGACCAGGGGGCTGCCGGACAGTCCCCTATACAACAGTCTTATGGAAATACAGAAAGCCGCGCAACGCTCGGCCGATCTCACCCGCCAGTTGCTGGCCTTCGCCCGCAAGCAGACCGTCAGTCCCAAGGTGTTGGACCTGAACGACGCTGTGTCGGGTATGTTGAGAATGCTCCGTCGGCTCATTGGTGAGGACATCGACCTGGCCTGGATGCCGGGCCATGGCCTGTGGAAGGCAAAGATAGATCCCTCGCAGCTCGATCAGATTCTTGCCAATCTAACGGTCAATGCGCGTGACGCCATCGCCGGGGTTGGCAAGGTCACCATCGAGACCGGCAATGAGGTGTTCGATGAAACGTATTGCTTCGACCACATTGGATTTGTTCCCGGCGAGTATGTCCGGTTGGCGGTAAGCGACGACGGGATGGGGATGAACAAGGATGTTCTTGAACACCTCTTCGAGCCCTTCTTTACCACCAAAGGCACGGGCAAGGGAACCGGCCTTGGACTCGCGACCGTTTATGGGATCGTCAAGCAGAACGATGGTTTCATCAATGTGTATAGCGAGCCGGGGCATGGAACGACGTTTAAGGTCTACCTCCCCCGGTTTGCCGCCGAACCTGTCGAGGTTGCGGAGGAGAGGCCGGAGGCAGCGCCACAAGGGGGAACCGAAACAGTGCTGTTGGTCGAGGACGAGGAAGCCATTCTGAAACTTGGCGAGGTAATACTCGAGGGACTGGGATATACTGTGTTGACAGCGGGCAGTCCGGCCCTGGCGATCCGACTCGCGGGCGAGTTTCCGGGGGATATTCATCTGTTGATCACCGACGTGGTGATGCCGGAGATGAACGGCCGGGAGTTGGCCGAACAGCTCTCTTACATCAAGCCGGGCCTGAAATGCCTATATATGTCGGGCTATACCGCCAACGTTATTGCTCACCGTGGCGTTCTGGAAGAAGGCGTACACTTTGTCCACAAGCCGTTCTCGGTGGAAACTCTGGCTGCCAAAGCGCGCAAGGCGCTGGAAGGGTAGGCGGGGGGGACGGAGGGGCGTGTTTGGCGTTAGAAATCTCTTGACCGGGGTCTTTTATTGGCTTGAAGGATTTTCTTTCTCAGTCGTATGGATTGGGGGGTTACTTCGACCAGTTCATCTTCTTTGATGAATTCCAATGACTCCTCTAAACTCAGTATCTTGGCCGGCACAAGTTGCAGGGCTTCATCGGAACCGGCGGCGCGCATATTAGTCAGTTTCTTTTCCTTGGTGACATTGACTTGCATGTCATCGTCTCTTGAATTCTCGCCGACAATCATGCCTTCATACACAGGCGTATTCTCTCTTATGAAAAGAATCCCTCTGGGTTGCAGGTGGAATAGGGCGTATGTCGTTGCTTTGCCTTGTCTGTCGGCTACCAGAGCGCCGGCCTGCCTCTTGGACATGGGGCCGTGCCAGGGCTCATAGCCGTCAAACAGATGATTCAATAGGCCGGTCCCCCTGGTGTCGGTCAAGAACTGGGACCTGAAGCCAATCAGTCCTCTGGAGGGTATCCTGAATTCCAGCCGTACACGCCCATGCTCATTGTTCCGCATCTTCTGCATGCGGCCTCTTCTCATGCCAAGTTGTTGAGTTACGACGCCGACAAAATCTTCAGGGATATCGACGATCAGCAATTCCATCGGTTCGTGCAAAGCGCCATTGATTTCTTTTGTGATGGTTTCCGGCATCGAGACGGAAAGTTCATATCCTTCGCGGCGCATCATTTCCACCAGAATGGCCAGTTGCAGTTCACCCCGGCCGCTCAATTTGTAAGCGTCGGAGTTAGAAAAGTCCACAGTGATGGAAACATTGTATAGTAGTTCCTTTTCCAATCTCTCCCTAATGTTTCGTGAAGTTACGAACCTGCCTTCTTTTCCGCCGAACGGCGAGTTATTGACCGAGAACATCATGGATATCGTTGGTTCATCCACCTTTATCCTGCGTAATGCCCTGGGTTTTTCCCTGTCGGTAATGGTATCACCAATACTTATTCCTTCCAGTCCTGCCAGCGCCACTATTTCACCCGCCGAGGCGGTATTTGTTTCCACCATTTTGAGGGCGGAAAAAGCGTAGATGGAGGTTATTTTTGTCTTTATTGTATCGCCTGCGCTATTTATCATTGCCACCTGATCGCCGACACTTACGGTTCCGGAGAATATGCGCCCGATGGCAAGTCTGCCGACATAATCGCTGTAGTCGATGTTTGCAACCAGCACTTGCAGGATGCCGTCCTTATCGCCGACAGGCGCGGGGATTGTCTTAATCAAGAGCTCGAAGAGACGTTTCAGGTCCGTTGGTTTTTTCTTGATATCCGTTGTGGCTGCGGCTGCCTTGGCGTTAGTATAGACAATAGGAAATTCAAGTTGTTCTTCTGTGGCGTCGAGCTCGATATAGAGGTCGTAGACTTCGTTTATCACTTCCTTGATTCTGGCATCGGGCCTGTCGATCTTGTTTATGACCAATATGGAGGGCAGATTGAGTTCCAAAGCCTTTTTGAGCACAAATCTGGTTTGCGGGAGGGGCCCTTCGGAGGCGTCCACAAGCAACAAGACCCCGTCCACCATGGTCATGGTTCTTTCAACTTCTCCTCCGAAGTCGGCATGGCCGGGAGTATCAACGATGTTTATCTTTACGCCGTTGTATTCGACGGCGGTATTCTTGGCCATTATGGTAATGCCTTTTTCCTTCTCGAGATCGAGATTATCCATAACTCGTTCCGCTATCGTTTCATTATCCCGAAAGTTACCGGCTTGCCGCAGCATGCCGTCGACAAGGGTTGTTTTACCATGATCAACATGAGATATGATGGCAATATTTCTTATGTCTTTGCGTTTCATGAATCCTCGCAGTTTAAGGAAATTGTTGTTCTATTGGTTTTGGGGACGGTCCCTATTCTACGGCCTAAGAAACTCGGCCCGTAAATAGGGACAGTCCCCTTCGCGAAGGGTTCTACAGCTTTGGGGGGAAACATACAACAAGGGTATTTTCTGAGTCGTTGAAAGGTTGACCTTGCCCCCGGAACCGGGCTCGGGAATCATTATACCATGTTACGGGGTTGTTTGTATATGCCGCACAAGCGAGGGGCGAAAGGAGAAAGGAGAAAGGAGAAAGGGAAAACTGCAAAGACCAGTCAAACCGCAAAGGGTCTCAGACCCGAGGGGCAAAGGGCGCAGAGAAAATCTCGAGAATTTGCAGAACTCTCGATGCAGCATAGCGGC
Source organism: Candidatus Poribacteria bacterium (assembly GCA_016215705.1). Taxonomy (GTDB): domain Bacteria; phylum Abyssobacteria; class SURF-5; order SURF-5; family SURF-5; genus JACRIR01. Next base: position 12,001 of record JACRIR010000201.1, read on the forward strand.
AACCAACGGGATACATCGGGCGCGATGAATCGCGCCCCTACAGAGCCTCTTGATTCATGTCGGAACTCATCCGGGTTCGCCGGCGTTCATTTGTGGTTCCAGCGCCGCACACAACAAGAGCCGCCCACAGAGGGAGCGGCTCTTGTCCGGAGTTTCTTCTGCGAGTGACGGATTACTTCACCACCGCCCAGACGCTCTTGGTCCAAGTGAATCGCACGCGACCAGGATTGCGGAATTTAACTACTTTGGCTGCGGTTGTCTCGCCGGGCGGGAGTTCGTTATCCGCCCCCAGGGATCCACTGAAATCAAAATAGGGCTTGCCTTCAGTGGTAGTTCCATCAGCGTTGGCCACGGTGGCAGAGGCATTGCTGATGGTATCAATCACCAGTCTCATCGGCGCAACCAGAGTATTTGAGCAGTTGTTCCTGATAGTGCAATTGCCCGACTCGACGTTGGTTACGCGGTCAAATGTTACTCCGGAATAATTGACACTGGTTTTGTCGGTGACATTAACCGGACCACACAGATCTGCAATCTCTTCAGCCGAAAGAGCCCGGTTGAATAGATACACCTCGTCAATGAGACCGTGGAAATAGTTTTCCCGTGGGCCGCTCACCTGACCAATTCGAAGGGGGGTCGAGGGATTATAATTCAGCCGTTCAAGCGGAGCGACGAAGGGGCTTGAAGCAACCTCACTGCCATTCAGGTAAAGCCTCAGCGTCAGGCCGTCATAAGTGACAGCAGCATGGCGCCATTCGAGGGTGGACAAGGCAGATCGATAGGTCACCAGCCCTTCTTCAGACGCGAGCCAACTATGCGTTCCGCTCCATACTCCTGCCTGGAGTTGAGTTGTTCCTCCCTGGGTGTATCCCACTCCCAGGTAATAGCTGTCGGTTCGATTGTCTGCGTCGCCTTGATTATCTTTGCTCACCAAATAGGCGAAATTCCGGCTGAATGAAGATGCGTTGAGCCAACAAGCTATGGTCAGGCCGGGCATGCCGCTTAGTGCGCCATCATCGTTCACCAGCACCTGGTCATTTATGCCATCAAAGCTCAATGCGTCGTGGGCGCAGCCTTCAGATGTCCAAGTGGCTCCGATGACTGTCCCGTTGTGGCCATCGGAGTCATCGTTGCCCGGATTGCCGGGATTGTCGAACGACCAATAGGCAATAGGGTTTGCCGAGGGAAGGTAGGCAGCCTCAAGCATGGTAGACGGCGCCGTGCCGCCTACGGCAACGTCTCCGCCGGCAACATATATGATGCCGTTGATGATTTCGGCTCCGGGGCTGTCCTTTGCCTCATGCAGCGGCGACAAGGAGGCGCACGTTCCCGCTTCTGTGTCATATACTTCAACCAGGTTCAGAAGTGGCGCAATGTTATTGTTACCACCCATGAGATAAATTTTCGCTCCATATACAACTGAGGCCATAAGGCATCTTGCGGAGCAAACCGCCGGCAGGGATTCCCATTCGCCCGATGCGAGATTCAAAGCCTCGATCCTGCTTATAGAAGTATCTGTGTATCCGTTGATGGCGAATATTCGGGTCCCCACCTTTTCGCATGCCATCGCAGTTCGCGCGGTAGGCATAGAGGGACCGGGGCGCCAGGTGTTGCTGTCGACGTTGTAGATTTCCACAGTGGATAATCTCACTCCCGCCCGGCTGCCGCCGATCAGGTAGATATCGCGCCCATCGACGACCGCAGAGGCGCCACCGCGAGATGTCGGCATTGGGGCGAGAGATTTCGTGGCGCACGCGACCGGATCATACTCCCAAGCCCAATTCACTTCTCCTCCGCCTTGTGGAACTCCGCCAAACAAATAGATTTTATTATCGAGACTTGCTGATGCTCCGTCAGTAAGCGCAGCGGGGAGTGCGCACTCAGTTGTCCAATCATTGGTTGCAGCGTTGTAGCTTTCCACCGAGTTGAACATTGTGCCAGAGCCATTGTTGCCGCCTAGGGCATAGAATTTATCGTGTGCTACTCCGGTAACGTGTCCTTGCCTGCCTACATTCATGCTGTCCCTGATTTGCCATACGACGTCGGCGTATGACACGGAGCACAATACGAGGACAAGAACCATGGATACTACACAGGTTGTGCTTTTCCATAATCTTTCCATTGCGTTAGTCTCCTTTTTGGTCAAGAAAGAGAGTGTAACCAGCATAACTCACCCGCGAAGCAAGCCGATTTGATGGAGAAGTTGCGCTTAAGAAACGTCTATTGCAAAGCTTGGGTGTTTTGCGCAACGGAGGTAATTAAACCATTCGGCTTTGAATTTGTCAAGCGGAAAATTTAACTAATAGATCATCTGAACCGTTATGGATAAATATCAACAAATCCAGACAAACTTGAACATTTCAGGGAGTAAGAAGTGAAAGGCGCAGCGGGTCGCGCAAGGCGGGAAGTTCCGGATTTCGGGCTTCGAGTCTCGGGTTAACAGTTAGTAGAAGGTGGAAATCGTGAAGATATAGATTTCGCAACGCGGCATGGTCGCAACCAACGGGATACAGCGGGCGCGATGAATCGCGCCCCTACAGAGTCTCTTGATTCATGTCGGTAGGGGGGCGCAATTCATTGCGCCCTTGTGATTCTCGGGTAAGTCGCCGTAGTCTCTCGCGCCCTTGCAGATCGACGTGAATCTGCGGTTTCGCTCTAGAAGCGGTAGGCCAGGGCGAGATATATGCCGTGGCCGCGGTAGTCATCGAATCCATTATGGTGGGTGTCCTCGAAGTTGAAGTATTCGTAGCGCGCGCTAATGATCTTGTCTTCGGTGAGTTGATATTCGGCGCCGAGCCAAACCTCGTCGAGATCGTTGTCCACGTCTTTCCCTGTGTTCTGCGTGTGTTGATATGACAGATTGGTCGCCCATTTTTCGTCTATCGCGTAGCGGCTACTGAGGAAAAGGATGTAGGATTCATAGCGAAAATCGAAAGGACCCTCGCCGTCAGCCCACGCATTGCCTCCGGTCCCGAAGTCGCCGACAGGGGCGTCCACCGGCGTGTCGAGTTTGAAATTTTCGTACGTCGCCATGCCGCTCAGCGACAATCTCGCCATCGGTGCGCCATATACTGAGGTGGAAACCCGGTGAATCTTCGAGTCCTGCCCGTCTGCGCTCTGGTTGTCGAATTGTCTTTCCTCATCCTCGAACTGGTATTCTATCGTAGTTGTCCAGGCCGGCAGGAAACGCCAGTCGCCTTTGAGCGTGAGTTTATGGACGTCATGCATCAGGTCTCCCTGATTTCCGGGATATGCGGTCGGGTCGATGTCGAAGTTTTCGTCGTAATCCTCTTCGTTGTCTCTGAAACGGTATCGGGCCATGAGTCTGAGGTCTGACCGGGGACGGTTGACGATGGTGAAGGTGTATTGCTGCCAGTCATAGTCAATGTCGGCATCGCGGGAGAAATTGTTTTCGACCACCTCTTCCTGGTCAATGAATCTTTGCTCCCATTCTCCCTGTACGGAAACCGTTGTGTTCTCGAGGCCTTTCCATATAACTTCGGCGAATTCACCCAGGCGGGTTTCCTGCTTATCGAGAGCGTCGGTTACGGGGGAACTCACCAAAAGGCCGTCACTGTCTCCATCAATGTCGAGGTCTTCGGCCCTGAAGTTAGCGCGAAAGGTTGTATCCTTGGCGACATTAAGAAGGACGAGGCCGAGAGCAAACGCGTTACTCGTCTGATCGTTGTTCACGTCGTTGTCGGAGAAGAGGGAAATCGGTGGTGTGAGCGCGTCGCGCTCGAATTCATTATTGAGGTCGCTGCGGTAGTAGTTCGCGCTCAGGTACACGTTCTCGGTTATAAAGCTGTCGAAGCTGAAGAGGGTCCTCAACTCGTTCCATTCGGGTGAATCATCGAAGATAAGTGAACTCGTGGGGGCTCCGTTTACGAAAGTGGTTTCGACAGACTCCTGGTCTTCGTTGAAATCTTCATATTCCTCCCTGAGCTTGAAGTTATATTTGTCCTTCAGAGTCACCGGAATCTCGAGATAAACGGTGTCGCTCCTGCCGTCCACGTCGTTTACTATCGGAATAAACGAGCCGAATGGGACCCCCGGCGTAGTGGATATGGCGATGCCGCCTCTCGCAAGGACCTCATCGCCGAAGCGCTCCCAATGATGCCAGCCCAACACGACGTGCGGGATATCGGGAAGCAGGAGCGTTCCCTGAAGGTTCGCATCCACACGGTCAGCGAACAGGTCATCGTCATCGTCCTCCGCGAAGTCCGTGGTGAGGCCGTAGAGGGCGGGATTCCACTTTTCACTCAGCCGGTCGTAGTATTTGCGATGCCTGGAGAAATCGAAATCCAGTCGAACCACGTCCGGCTTCTCGTAGTGGCCGCTGGCAGCATAGAAATCCTCCGCAATCGCGGTTATGGAGACGTTCCAGTTTTCACGCGAATAGGAGAACTGCTCGAGGCCTCCGGTCAGTTGGTCGCTAATGAACCTGTCCTCGCGGAAACGACCATCGTCGCCGCTCACATTATAGTAGGTCGCGCCGCCCCGGAGATATCCGCCGGAATATTGGCCATAGTACCAGCCGTCAAGCTCTTGCTGTGTGTATGGATAGTACCAGTTGTTCAAGTCTTCCAAAGGGTCCGCGACGGCTGGTGTGAAGGCGCCTACCAGCAGAAGAGCTATGGCAAGCACTAGCGAAAGGGTTCTCCTGGCAGCTTTCATCGAGATGTCCTCCTGAGAAAGAGGCGAAAGGCAAAAGGGCAAAGGCGAAAGGGAAAATAGGCCAAAGAAGAAAGACTGCTTTCATTCACAATTACCACAATGCCTGCGCTCCTTCCTTCGTAAATAACCACTTGATGGGTATGGTCGGCCGCTCAGAGATGACGGCCTGTATTATCGCAGGAATCGGCGGTTAATGTTTGACCCCATTGGCGCTCTATGGCAATCGATGCACTCGGCGCCGCGTCCGATGGTAAAGCCGGCATGCGACATACGGCCCATTTCCGCGGCAGGAGTGTTCACGCTTTGCTCCCAATGACAGCGGATGCACAGCACGATCGGCTCGGCAACCAGCAGTTTCTTGGAGACCGATCCGTGAGGATCGTGGCAGACCTGACAGCCGTCGCGCACCGGGTCGTGCTCAAACACAAATGGTCCCTTGAATTCCTTGTGACACCTGAAGCATTTTTCGCCCGGACGCAGGATCGAGACGGCCGACCACGCCCTGACGTCCTCGGCATGGGGGGTGTGACAGTCGGTGCACTTTATCCATCTCTCGGGGACAGGGTGGTGATATTGAAGCTGGAATTTCGCTCTGATATCCAGATGACAAACGAAGCAACGGTCTGCGGAATACCTGACAATTTTTCCGGGGTCGCCGCCAGCGTCCACGTGCAGACTCCCGGCGCCGTGACATGATTCGCATGCCTCGCCCTTATGTTGCTCCCCCTCTTTGACGCTGGTTCCGAAATGAGACGTCAATCGAAACCGCTTTGCTTGCTCCGGATGACAGACTTCGCATGTTTCGATGCCCACATACTCTGCTCCGTTCATCATGGGACCGGCCAACGACATCTGATATCCCGGCGGCGTCGATTGGCAGGACATTATGAAAACGGCGCCAATCAGAATAGTCGTTATTCCGGATATCCAATGAAACTTTGTCATGGCGATACCTCCTCAAAGAAATAAGAGGGAAAAGGGAACAACAGGCGAAAGATGAAAGGAGTAAGGCGAAAGGGAGAATCCGGAAAGAACGCAACACTTCTGTTTTGGGTTTTCAGGCTTCACTATTCTTCATCAACCGACCCGTTTGTGGCGGATCAGTCGCCCCTCAGAAATGGTTTCAGGTTTCTGGTTGAAGAATCGCGTTCTCAAATGACCAGGAACGGCGGGCAACGTCGTTCCAGACAAAGGCCGAAAATATAAAGTCTGAAATTTGAGGTCAGGAGTCGTTCCCTTAAGGGAATGGTTTTCCCAAAAGAGCGGGAAACGTCCGGACTCGAAGCAGTTCGCGCGTATAGGCCGGCCAGGATGAAGCTGATGATGCTTTGGTCAGCGCAATGCTAACTATGCCAACACAATGGTCGTATGGCAAGCGCAAAGGGAGGAGAAAGGCGAAAGAGGACCGCCGAAGGCAATGGGTTTGGAGTTCAACGTTCAAGGCTTAGGGTTAAAGATAAGCAAAAGGAATTAGGAAACAGAACGATCGCGAAACCCGTTCCAGGTACTTCTTATCGCTCGAAGACAACTTTCCCCCCGACCATGGTCATCTCGACACGGAGGTCGCGGATTGATTGGGGAGAGATAGTGAGGGGGTCGCCGGAGATGGCCACGAGGTCGGCCAGCTTGCCGGGCTCGATCGTGCCCCTAGTGTTCTCCTCGAAGGCGGCGTATGCGGCATGAGTGGTGTACATTCGGATTGCGTCTTCGATGCCGATTGCCTCCTCGGGTGCGAGACCGAGGCGATT
>JACRIR010000206.1 GCA_016215705.1 Candidatus Poribacteria bacterium
CGTGCCGTAGTAGGCTGAACCCCAGTCGCCCTGGACAGCCTGCTCCACCCCGTTCACAAACTGCCTCTCGGTGTGACACCTGGCGCATAGCACATCGATATCGTCGCGCAGGAAGGGTCTATTGGTGTCATCGTGCACGTTGTGACAGGTAGTGCACTGAAACACCTGATCGGCGCCGTAGGGAAGGGTCGTATCCACAGAATCTCCTTCCGGTATGGAGATTGCGTCGCGTCCGTGGGATAATGAGCCCGGTGTCATGATAAATGCCTGTACGGCGTTTGGCAGGCCGGCCCCGCCTCCGGTCCCGTGGCAGTAATAGCATAACGAGCCGACAACTCCAAAATCGCTTTCATAGCCCGTCATCGAAACCGGCCACAAACGCGTCCCCAGAGCGCCATGGGGAACGTGACAGGCCGAACAAGAGCCGCCCGACCCGATAGCGTTGTCATGCGCAGTATCAGCCACCGCAGCCTCCGCCCTGCCCCCCGGCATTGCCAGTGCAACGGCCGCCGTCACTGCCAACACCAGGACATAATGGATGCGCCGCAACGCGGCCTCGCTCCGGCGCGCGTGCGGCGATGGATTCTCGGGCGTTCGTCTCCCTTTCCCGTTTGCCTCATTGCTCATGACTAATTCACTCGCCGCGTTGACTGCTCCTGCAACTCCGCAAACATCTCTCGCAGCGCTTCATCGCTTATGTCTATTGCAGCCTGCTTATTCAGCCCCTGGACGTACTCGCTGAATTTTTCCTCCTGCTCTTTCCGCAACACGGTCTTCTTTACTTTGGCGCTGTTTTGTTTGAAATCGAACTCCTTACCCGGAAACTTCTCGCTGACCATTATGATATGGTATCCGGCCTCGCTCTTGATCACCTTGCTGAAATCTCCAATGCGCATCGAGAAGGCCGCATCGGCCAGCGCGGGAATGATTGACTTCCTCTCGAGGACTCCGACAAAACCGCTCAGCGCTTTGCTCTGTTTGTCGATAGAATACTGTTCCGCGAGTTTCTCGAAGCTCTCTCCCTTTTTGAGCTTGTCCATGACAAATTTCGCGTCGGATTCGCTCGCAAGGAATATCTGCCACAGTCTCACTTTTTCCGGAACATCAAACGCTTCGCGATTATTCGAGAAGTATTCCTTGGATTCCGCGTCAGTCACTGCAAGGCCGGCAAGCACTTGTTCGCCCAGCATCCGCAGCGCAACCATCTGCCTGAACTTCTCCATCTCGCTTTTCTCGGCCTCCGACTCCAGTTTCACGCCAAGTATCTCGGCCTCCTGGGCGAGCAGGAAGTCGTTTATCTTTGCGTTGAGATTGTCCCGATAGAGATCGAAAAGCTTTTCAACCGGCGGGTCTATGAAAATCATGTCATAAGGTCTCGGCAAGGTTCTCTGCAAATCGGAAAAGAAGAATTTTCTGTCGCCTGCATCCGCAATAAGTCCATCTTGCTTTACTCCTGCCTCCATTGACCTGACGCATTCAAACAAAACGTCAGGATAGAGTTTCACCCCTGCGCTCTGCCTTGTTTCCTCCAGATGGGCTTGAACTTTTTCGTTGAAGATATTCGCTTTAGGCTTTCGCGTGTAATCCTCTATCTCTTGTTTCGAGAGCGTCCTCTTGTCTTCAATCTTGCAGACCGCGAAACCGAGCGGTGTCTCTATGACGCGGCTGATCTCGCCTTTCGCAAGAGAGAAAAGATATCTGTCATCCGCGGGCGAGAAGAAGCCGCTATCGGGGAATTTGAACCCCAGGTCGCCGTCTTTCCGGGCGGACGGCGCAATAGAATGTTTGCGAACAAGCTCTACGAAATTTTCACCCGCCTTCGCCTTTTTCCGGATGGCCTCTGCGTTCTTCTTTTCCTCGACGATGACCTGTCTCACTCTTATCTGGACCCATTCGCGGGGAACAAAGCGGCGCAGGTCTGCTTCGGTGACCGCCAGCGTATCTTTCAAAACAGTACCGGCGAACTTCTGCGCCAGCAGCGCATTCTGCCCAATCTGGACAGCCCGGAGGAAATCCTCGTGTTGCATGATGCCCCGTCTTTCGGCATCCTGTATGAGCATTAAGTATTCCATGTAGTCGTTCAGCAGATTCTCAAGGTCTTTCACTTCTCTCAAGGCGCTTGCCGAGTGCTTCATACCGAGAGAGGAGCCGAGATACTCGCGGAACTCCTGTTTGGAGATGCTCCGTCGATTCACCGATGCGACGGATTGATCTTTGGAATGAATCCGGGGCACTGCGCCCGCATGCATCAGCGTGATGCCGCACACAACAAGTAATGCCGCCGCAACTATGAATGCCACTTTTCGAGCAGTCACAACTATCGTCTCCCTTACTAATGCGCTTTGGGTGCGCCGACTGTCATCCCTGAAAAAACTCGACGCAACGGCTGTCCCTTAATTCTGTAGGTGCGAATCCACGATCGGAGTCGAGGACAAGTTTATTCGCACGCTCAATATGGTGTTTATTGGGGGACTCGATGCTGCACCGTGTCCCCCAATAAACAAGGGTTTCTTTCGAGGTATGCGAAGATTCCCACATAAATACACAAAACCGCCCCACAGCGATTTCGCTCTCAACGTCGTTCGAATGCAAATTCGAGCGAGACTGGGGTCGGTCTCCCGTTTTCACTATTCTTCCGAAAGAACTGCGCAATTTCCCTCCCAAGGGGAACGAAACCGTCGAGAGGGCGACTTATCTCTTATCTTGTCCCAGTGTTTCTTCAAGGGGTCCGCATACCATCTTGAAGCCAGGGGACTCGCATCCTCCATTCCTGAATCTTCTCTGCGTGCTTGACGCCGATATTCAAAGAGCCCGGGGGCTTCCTTCTGGAACCGATCCTGGTCCCGCGGCGCTGACTACAGCCGATTCTTCACTTCCTTGATCAACACATCGGCGTCAGCGATTACGTATCCACCCTTCTTATAAAGAATCTTACCCTTGTTATCCATCAGCACCAGGCCGGGCGTGTACTTGAAGCCGAAGGTCGGCGGCAACGTGAACTCGGGGTCGAGCAGATAATCCACCTTGTAGTGGTAGTTTTCGTTGTAGGCTTTTACAAGTTTCTCACCTCTCATGTCAACGGCAATCAGGCACACCTTGAATTTATCGCCATACTTTTTCGCCATATCGCTTAGCAATGAGACTTCCGCCTGACACGCGCTGCATGTGGTATTCATGAAAGTAAGCGCAATGAGCTTGGCGTCTTTTCCGAGAATATCCTTGTTCAGGGCCATCGTCGAGCCGGTGATTGCATTCGGCAACGAAAAGTCAGGCGCAGTGTCTCCCACTTCATAGACCTTCGGAGCCTCCTGTTTCACTTCTTGACCCGCCGCCTTCTCAGCCTGGGCGAAGACGGTTCCGACCACGGTCAAAAGAGCGAGAACAAGCGCCGGCAAAAGAAACAGGGCCAATTTCCTCATATGAACTCTCCTCCATTTCCGTACGTTTCCATTGGCAAACATCTCTTCTAAGTGTTCGATTTAATCATAAGACCGAGAGTTATCCAAATGCTGCATAGCAGGAGGAAAGGAAGGGCATGCTTCCCGCCCTCCCTTTCATATCCCGCCGATACGACTTTTCTAGGACACGGGCTAAACCGGGCATTCTATCCGGCCCCGTATCGGTTCGTCGCGCCTCCTACTGGAGATAGTAGTGGCACGAATCGCAGAACGATGCATCCTCCAAATCCGCTGGAGGGAGAAGACGCCGGTTCGTAGGCACATGTGAGTCGCCCGGCTGGCTAGGCGAAGTAACGTCGTGCGTCGGACTTGTATTCTGGCCCGAATCGTAAATGTAGGTGCCACCGTGAGTGTCCGCGTCATGCGGCTGATGACAGCTATCGCAGTTAAGCGCGTTCGAGCCCGGATACGTCGCGTTGCCCTCAATTGTGCCACGCGTGTACGAGCCTGTGGTTGTGAGAGCTACGCCGGTGCGCGACACGGTATCGCCAGTCATCGGATGCGGTGTCCCGGTTCCGCCGGGTGACGTTCCGTGACAGCCTTCGCAAAGGCCTGACGGATCGTTATTGCCGCCTTGTCCGCCGTCGTTGTAGTACGCCAGCAACAGGGCAGTGCCCGGCACGTTCTTGTCCGGCTCCAGATCATGGCAGGATTCGCAAACGACATGGCCGCTGCTTCCATCAAAGCGCGACCATCTGGCATTCGCCTGACCCTGGCCGCTCCAGTCATCGCTGGTGGCGTTGAACGACGATCCGCCGAATGAGCCGAGGGCGTAGTCCATCGTCGTCGTGCCCAGATAATGCGTGCCTTCGCCGA
>JACRIR010000202.1 GCA_016215705.1 Candidatus Poribacteria bacterium
AATTTGTGTCGTGATTTTCTTTTCTTCTTCTTTCCCAAATCCGCGTTCATCGGCGTGCATCTGCGGTTAAGAATACTTCCTTTGTTTCTTCTTCTTTTCCCCAAATCCGTGTTACCTTGTTTCTTCTTTTCTTGGTGACTTAGTGGTGAATTCCTTTATTTTGGTTGCGGCTACGCCGCGCTGAGTCATCGGCACACGATATCATTACCGCTACGGCTACCTGATAGAAACCGACTTCGCGCCGGTCACACTCATCCCTGCCGTCGGTCCTGACAGATCAAGCGCATGGCCCGAAAAATTCTCCGCCGAAAAACTCGAACAAATCCGGCGGCAGGCCGGCACTGTCATTTTCAACGCGCAGTACCAGAACGATACCGAGTCGATGAAAGGCGCGGTCTTCAAAGAGGAGTGGCTGCAATTCTTATGATACTATCGACGCCCCCATGCGAATTTACCAGGGCGTTGATCTCGCAATAGCGCGAGAGGCGGGCTCGGACTACTTCGCGATAGTCACAATAGGCATCGATGGCCGGAACAATATCTACGTGCTCAATTGCTGTCAGGCGCGGCTGAGTTTCAGGCAACAAACGGCGGCCATCCTGGAAAAATACAACCGTTTCGATCCCGTGAAGGTAGCCATCGAAGCGAATGCATATCAGGTCGTGCAAGTGGAACGTGTGAAGGAGCTTGGGGCCGTCCGTGCCACGAAGGTGTATACGACCCGCGACAAGCTCTCGCGCGCTTGGAAGCTTTCAGCCCTATTCGAGGACGGCCGCATCCGCCTCAAACGCAACATGCGCGAGTTGGTGGATCAATTGCTCGCCTTCCCGCAAGGCGAACACGACGACCTCATCGACGCGCTCGATCTCGCGATAGGAGTCGCCTCGTCGCGCGGTCCAAGAATCCGGTTCCTTTAGTCTTGACTTTTGCTTCTATAGATGACATTCGTGGTCATAATGTTTCTTCTTTCTTTGGTTTCCTCTTTTTCTCTTTGTTGCGGCCTCGCCGCGCTCTGTAATTCGTGAGCTGTCAAGCTCCTTGGGTTTGTTGTTATTTTAGGCGCTTTGTGTTAATATTGTGTGTGAAAAAGTGTCGAATTTCTCGCTGGCGCGTTATAATGGGCCGGTGAAGAGGTTTTTTGTTCAATGATTCCGTCCATGAAATGAGGTCGTTTTGTAAATGAATAGTAACCGGTACAAGACCATCGCATTCTGGCTTGTCATGGGGGTGTTGCTGGTCACAATACTTTTGTTCCGCGAAAATAAACAGGTGCAGCCGGAAAAGCTTACTTACGCGGAGTTTCTGGATTACGTCAAGAACGGGCAGGTCACGAAAGTGACGCTGCAGGCGAATGAGTCAGGCGGGATTAACTCAGGGGTGATTCTGAGGGGCGAACTCACCGGCAATCGCTCGTTCGAGAGTTTCACCACTGACGCAGACATTCACAAGATTCTTAAAGACAGCAACGTGCAGTATTCGGAAAAACCGTTCTCGCCGAAGTTCGTGCAGACAATCCTGATACAAGTGCTCCCCTTCGGGCTGATAATTCTCCTCATCTGGTATTTCGCTTACCGCCAGATGCAGGCGGGCGGCAACAAAGCGCTCTCGTTCGGCAAGAGCCGCGCCCGCATGCACTCGCAGTCGCAAACCAAGGTAACATTCGAAGACGTGGCGGGCGTCGAGGAGGCCAAAGAGGAGCTTGAGGAGATAATCGAGTTCTTGAAGGACCCGAAGAGATTCACCCGCCTCGGAGGGAAGATACCCAAAGGCGTGCTTCTCATGGGACCGCCAGGGTCGGGCAAGACGTTGCTCGCGCGGGCCGTAGCAGGAGAGGCGAAAGTGCCTTTCTTCAGCATAAGCGGTTCTGATTTCGTCGAAATGTTCGTCGGCGTCGGCGCCGCGCGCGTGCGCGATCTTTTCGCAACCGGCATGAAACATGCCCCCTGCATCATATTCATCGACGAACTGGACGCCGTCGGCCGGCAGCGGGGAGCGGGTCTCGGCGGCGGCCACGACGAGCGCGAGCAAACGCTAAACCAACTGCTCGTCGAGATGGACGGCTTCAACAGCAATGAGGGCGTCATCTTGATGGCCGCAACCAACCGACCCGACGTGCTCGATAAGGCATTGCTCAGGCCGGGCCGTTTCGACCGCTCGATCATTGTCGACAACCCCGACATATTCGGACGCGAAGGAATCTTGCGAGTTCACACCCGCAAGATTCCGCTCGACCCGACCGTCGATTTGAAAGTCCTCGCTCGAGGCACACCCGGTTTCTCCGGCGCTGACCTCGCCAACATGGTCAACGAAGCCGCTCTGCTTGCTGCGCGCAGGGGCAAAGACCGCGTTGATATGCAGGATTTCGAGGAAGCCAAAGACAGGGTGCTCATGGGGCCCGAGCGCAAAAGCATGTTCATAAGTGAAGATGAGAAAAAGAACACCGCCTACCACGAGGCCGGTCACGCGCTGGTGGGCTACTTGCTCCCGGGCACAGACCCGCTGCACAAGGTGACCATAATCCCGCGCGGGCAGGCGCTCGGACTCACCCAACATCTCCCGATCGAGGACAGGCACACTTATTCGCGCACGTACCTCCTCAACCTGGTTACCATGATGCTTGGCGGGCGCGCCGCCGAGGAACTCATCTTGAAGGATGTCACCAACGGCGCGGGGAACGACATCAAGAATGCCACCCAGTTGGCGCGCAGAATGGTGTGCGAATGGGGAATGAGTGAGAAGCTGGGCCCCATCTCGTTCGGTGAAAACGACGAAGTCTTCCTCGGGCGCGATTTTCTGAAGGAGCGCAACTTCAGCGAGGAAATCGCCGCCGAGATCGATAAGGAAGTCCGGGGCATAGTCGAAGACTGCCACGCAAAGGCGAGGAGACTGCTTGTCGAGAACAGGGAAAAACTGGAAAAGCTGGCACGGCGACTCGTGGAGCTAGAGGTAATCGAGGGAAATCAACTAGAGAACATCCTCAATGAGCAGGACGTACCCGCCGCATAGACGCCGCGTACTCTACCTCGGCGAAATCTCGGAGCCGCTGCCGTGGCTCCCGCCAAATACCCACTCGACAATCGTGCCGATCCTTGACGGCGCACGCGTGGGCGCGTTTATCATCGAAAACCCTTTGACCGAGGAAATCCGCTCCCTCGAGCGAGCGGCCCAACAGTCCAACGGAATTGTTTCCATCTTCAAGGCAGGCGGGGCGGAGTTTTGCGTTTACATCGGCTCACGCGAACAGATTTGCGAAAAAGCGGCCGGCGGCCCCGAAAGCGAATTGGGCTGCGAGGATTTTGTCGGGGCCGTGAATCGCCACAAAGAGAGTCAATTCACTCTGGCGCTTCGGAACGGGCCCATGACGTTGGGCGAACGCACTAAAGTCATGGGTATCCTCAATGTCACCCCTGATTCTTTTTCAGACGGCGGCCGGTTCCTTAATATGGATGCCGCCATTGCGCACGGCGAGAAAATGGCGGAGGACGGCGCCGACATCATCGACGTCGGCGGGGAATCCACTCGTCCCGGTTCCGATGCAGTGCCTCTTGAAGAAGAGGCAAAACGCGTGCTGCCGGTTGTGAAGCATCTTTCAAAGACGCTTCGCGTACCGGTTTCGATAGACACGTGCAAGGCGGAAATCGCGCGGCGCGCTCTCGAAGCGGGCGCACAACTCGTCAACGACATCAGCGCATTGCGCTTTGATGAAGAAATGATAAAGGTTGTCAGGGATACCGGATGCCCGCTGATCCTAATGCACATGATGGGCACGCCGAAGGTTATGCAGCAGGACCCGCGCTACGACGCCTTGATACCCGAGATCATTCACTTTTTGCAAGAAAGGATTGATTTTACTCTTCAGGCGGGAGTGAAGCTCGAGCAGATAATTGTCGATCCCGGAATCGGCTTTGGCAAAACCGTGGAGCACAATCTCGGCATACTTCGCTGGTTGGGCCAATTGCGGTCGCTGGGCCGGCCCATTCTTATCGGCACCTCCCGCAAGGCGTCTATCGGGAAGGTCCTCGACTCGGAAGTATGGGACAGGATGGAAGGGACCGCGGCCACGGTCGCGATTGCCATCGCAAACGGCGCCCACATAGTGCGCGTGCACGATGTGAAGCAGATGGCGCGTGTCGCGAAGATGACCGACGCGATCATGGGTAAGGAATGGTAAATCCCCTCTTCCCCCTTTGCAAAGGGGGAGGGGGGATTCATACATGGCGCCAAAAGTTCCTGCGCATGGAGGAGAGCCCTCTCCAGCCGTCATTCCCGCGAAAGCGGGAATCCATAATAATTGCGGCGAAGGACATGTGTAATTACTTATGACATTCTGTATAGTTGGCAACTGACATGTTTCTTGCATATGCACCCAGGAAATCACCGATGTTAGTCGAGGTAATGTAATGCGTAAGCTCTTCGGAACGGACGGAATACGCGGTGTCGCAAATGTTGAGCCGATGACGTGCGAAACGGCTCTCAAGGTCGGGCGCGCCGCCGGACATGTTTTCCAGCAGGACGACAGGCGTCACCGGATAATTATCGGGAAGGATACGCGGCTTTCCGGTTACATGATAGAGAGCGCGCTGGTCGCCGGCCTGTGCTCGATGGGCGTGGACGCGCTCCTCGTTGGGCCGATGCCGACTCCGGCGGTCGCGCTGATCACTCGCAGCCTGAGAGCGGACGCGGGCATTGTCATATCGGCTTCGCACAATCCGTACGAGGATAACGGCATAAAGTTCTTTTCGCGTGACGGTTTCAAACTCCCCGACGAAATCGAAGAGCGCATGGAATATCTTATTTCTTCCGGCGAGATAGACCATATTCGGCCGACCGCTCACAAGGTAGGCAAAGCGTTCCGTATAGACGACGCAGTCGGCCGTTACATCGAGTTTGTGAAGACCTCGATCCCGAAAGGCATGACGTTCGAGGGGTTGCGCATCGTGGTCGATTGCGCGAACGGGGCAATTTACAAGACTGCTCCCAGCGTTCTCACGGAGCTTGGCGCCGAAGTCATCGCCTTGAATGCGAACCCGGACGGAACGAACATCAACAAGGGTTGCGGCGCGGTGCACCCCGAAGAGATGTGCGCCGAGACGAAAAAGAGGAAGGCGCACGTGGGAATGGCATTCGACGGCGACGCCGACAGGGTCATCATGGCGGACGAGGACGGCACATGCGTCGACGGCGACCAGATGATGGTCATGTGCGCCATCGATATGATGAAACAGGGACGGCTCCCCCAGAACACGCTCGTGACGACGGTAATGAGCAATCTCGGACTCGACCAGGCGATAAAGCGCGCGGGAGGACAAGTCGTCAAGACCAAGGTCGGCGACCGCTACGTCGTCGAGGAAATGCTTCGCGGAAAGTATTCCGTCGGCGGCGAGCAATCGGGCCACATCGTTTTTCTCGATTACAACACCACGGGTGACGGAATGATCACGGCTCTTCAGGTTCTCGCGATCATGCAGAAGACGGGAAAATCCATGAAAGAGCTCGCGGCCTGTATGACGCGCTTCCCGCAGTCGCTCATCAATGTGACCGTCAAGCGAAAGGAGCCCTTTGGCAAGCTTCCTCGAGTACAAGAGCAAATAAAGTCGGCTGAAAACAAACTTGGCGACGCCGGCAGAATTCTTGTCAGATACTCCGGCACTGAACCGCTTGCACGAGTGATGATTGAAGGACAGGACGCTGCCGAGATACGAGAGCTTGCGGAGAGTATTGCCGCGGTTATCCGAGAAGAATTGGGGTGACGCGAAGATCAAATGTCATTCTGAGTGAAGCGAAGAATCTAGGAAAGACCATCCCCATGATACATCTTGGCGTGAACATCGACCATGTTGCAACCGTGCGGCAGGCCCGCCGCGACATCGAGCCTGACCCAGTCGCCGCTGCTGTTATGTGCGAGCTTGCGGGCGCGCATGGAATAACGATTCATCTTCGCAGCGACCGGCGCCATATCCAGGACCGCGACCTTCATTTGCTCAGAAAGGTCGTCAAGACCAAGCTCAACCTGGAGATGGCGGCCACGGACGAAATGGTGGAAATCGCCCTCGAGGTGAAGCCCGATCAGGTCACGCTCGTTCCCGAGAAGCGCGAGGAGCTTACCACCGAGGGCGGCCTCGACGTCGTCTCACATGAAAAGCAGGTGGCTGCAGCAGTCTCACGGCTCAAGGAAGGTGGAATCCCGGTGAGCTTGTTCGTCGAGGCGGACCACGAACAAATCGAGATGTCAAAGCGCGTCGGCGGCGACGCCGTCGAGTTGCATACCGGCTCGTACGCTAACGCCAAGACGGACGCCGCTCAGAGCGGCGAACTCCAGCGGCTCATCGGCAGCGGGCGACAGGCAGTGGCAGCGGGCTTGCGTGTGCACGCGGGCCACGGCCTGACCTACCGCAACATCATTCCTATAAAGCAAATCCCGAAGCTCCACGAGGTCAACATCGGCCACAATATCGTTGCGCGAGCGGTTCTCGTCGGACTCGACCGCGCCGTTCGCGAAATGCTTGAACTGCTGAAGTGAGAAGATTATAACTGTGAGACAACTATGACCGAAGGAAGCTGGCCTGGAATCCTCCGGAGGGCGACCCACCGGGTCGCCCCTGCGAAAACAAGGTCCAGGCGGGTCGCCAACGAGGACCAAGCAGATCGGCCCTGTGAAAACGAGGACTCGCTGGTTGCGAGACAGGCTTGAATCCCCCCTTTTGCAAAGGGGGGTAGGGGGGATTTAGGGGCTTTAGGATTCCCAAAATGCCGGAACCCATTACATTCAATCTTGCTCGCTCTCTCGTCCCCGCCCGCCCGAAAGACTCGCACAAGGGCACATATGGTTACTTGTTTGTGGTCGCCGGCTCAGTCGGACTCAGCGGCGCCGCCTGTCTCACGTGCGAGGCGGCCTTGCGCGCCGGCGTAGGGATGGTCACGCTCGGACTGCCGCAATCCCTCAATCTCGCGATGGAAGCCCGCCTCACCGAGACTATGACGTACCCTCTTCCCGAAACATCCGCTCAGAGCCTGGGTCTCGCTGCTTTCGACGCAATCAAAGAAATGTCGAAGACAATGCACGCGATCGCTGTCGGGCCCGGCCTCTCGAGCAACCCTGAGACCCAGCGGCTAGCGCGCAAGATCGTGAGCGAGATCGATCTGCCAATGGTAATTGACGCAGACGGCCTCAATGCGCTCGCAGGCCACGCAGGAATACTTGCTGATCGTTTTCAAAGATACCTTGACGCTTCCTCCGGGCAGGCGCGTAGAGGCGACACGGTGAGTCGCCTCCACAGTACGCGGGCGAACACGACAGAGAACTCACGAAACAAGGGATACAGCGGCAGAGCCGAGGTTCAAGCCGTTCCCCAAACCATAATCTCCCCGCACCCCGGCGAAATGTCTCGCCTTACCGGTCTGCCAATATCCGATATCCAGAAAGACCGCGAAACAGTCTCGCTCACACACGCGAAGAAGTGGCGCGTCGAACTGATCCTCAAGGGGGCGCCTTCCCTCGTCGCAACATCCGACGGGCGCTTGTTCGTCGCCACCACTGGCAATCCCGGCATGGCGACCGCCGGAAGCGGCGACGTGCTGACCGGCATCCTTGCCGCGCTCCTGTGTCAGGGACTCGAGGTTTCCGACGCCGCCCTCCTCGGGACGTATCTGCATGGCCTCGCCGGCGACATCGCCGCTGAACGTTTCACCCCCTGGGGAATGATCGCAAGCGACCTGATCTCCTGTCTGCCCGACGCCTGGCGTCGCCTAACCCATCCATAGCCGCAACTGTTGAGATTTGACTTGAGTCAGGGCCGGGGAGTAGCATGGGCTCGCGGTTCAGTACCTGAACATCGATTTTCCGGGAGTGAAACAGGACATTTATGAGAATTGAATCTGATTTTCTTGTGCTGGGCAGCGGGATTGCCGGGCTGTCGTATGCGCTTAAGGCGAGCGAATACGGCACGGTCGCGCTCGTGACCAAGAAGGATCGCGCCGAGTCGAGCACGAACTATGCGCAAGGCGGCATCGCAGCGGTCGTGAGCTCGACCGACAGCTTCGAGGCGCACGTGGCCGACACGCTCACGGCGGGCGACGGGCTGTGCCACAACGATGTCGTCGAAATGGTGGTCGAGAGCGGCCCGCGCCTCATCGAGGAACTGGTTGACATCGGTGTGCGCTTCACGGAATCGAAGCGGAACGATGGCGAGCGATTCGATCTCGGGCGCGAGGGCGGCCATTCTGCAAACCGTGTGGTGCACGCCCAGGATTTGACGGGCCGCGAGATCGAGCGCGCCCTGCTTGCCGCCGCCTCGCAGAACCCGAAGATAAGGATGTATGAGAACCACGTCGCCATCGACCTCCTTACCCTCGGCAAGCTCGAGCGCCGTCCGGCGCGGCCCGACGCCTGTTTCGGCGCGTACGTGTACGACCGGCTGACCGGGGAGGTGAAGATATTCTCCGCAAAGGTTACCATGCTGACGACGGGCGGGCTCGGCAAGGTGTATCTGTACACCTCGAATCCGGACATTGCGACCGGTGACGGCGTCGCGATGGCGTGGCGCGCCGGCGCCTCAATCGCCAATATGGAATTCATCCAATTTCATCCGACGTGCTTGTATCACCCCGAGGCGAAGAACTTCCTCATATCGGAGGCGGTCCGTGGCGAAGGCGCGGAATTGCTGGGCTGCGACAAGAAGCCGTTCATGAGCAAGTACGACGCGCGCGGCTCGCTCGCAACACGCGACGTCGTCGCGCGCGCAATTGACAGCGAGATGAAGAAGACGGGCGCGCGTTGCATGTTTCTCGATATTACCCAAAAGCCGGCCAGGAGAATAATAGACCGCTTTCCTAACATATACCAGAGATGTCTCGAGTTCGGGATCGATATCACAAAGGAACCGATTCCCGTCGTTCCGGCGGCCCACTATTCATGCGGGGGCGTGCGAGCGAACAAAGACGCCGAGACCGACATTCGTATGCTGCTTGCATGCGGCGAGGTCTCATGCACCGGGCTGCACGGCGCAAACCGGCTCGCGTCGAATTCACTGCTTGAGGCGCTGGTTTTCGCCGACCGTGCAGCCAGGCGCTCAAGCGGTCTGCTCGAGGAGAGCCGCATGTTAAAGAGGCCGGAGTTGCCGCCGTGGGAATCGGGCAACGCCGTCAACGCGGATGAGACAGTCGTCATTTCTCATAACTGGGACGAGGTGCGTCGCTGCATGTGGGACTATGTCGGGATCGTCCGGAGCGACAAGAGGCTTTCGCGCGGACTCCGCCGCATCCAGAACCTGCAGGAAGAGATAAACGAGTACTATTGGGATTTTCTTGTCACGGCTGACCTGATCGAGCTTCGCAACATTGCGCTCGTCGCCGAGCTTGTCATTCGTTCCGCGCTCAGCCGCAAGGAGAGCCGCGGCCTGCATTACACGCTCGATTATCCGGAGCGTGATGACAAGAGTTGGTTGAAGGATACGGTGTTGGAGAGGTCGGTTGAATAGGAGGCGAAAGGGGAACCGATTGCGGATTTCGGATTGTGGATTGCGGATTGAACAAAGAAGAAGCAAGGAAGACTCCGAGAAAGAATGATGAGCGGTGAATTATGAGATTCTTCGCTTCGCTCAGAATGACGTTCAGGTTTATTCGTGTCGTTCGTCGGTCATTCGTACGATCCGTGATCCGAATCTCTTTTTTCCCATCAGTTAGTGCAAATCTGCAGAATCTGTTGATTATCCCTTCCCGGCTTCATAGTGGATTATCCCTTTCTAGCTTCACAATGGCTTATCCCTTCCCGGCTTCGCAGACAATCTCTGCTATGTCTTTAACTTTGATGGTTCCTTCGAGCGCTTCGGCCTTGATGGCGTCCTCGAACATTTTTGCGCATTTCGGGCATGCGACAGCAAGCGTGTCAGCGCCGGTTTCCGCGGCTTCGCGTATGCGCACTCGCGCGGGGGCGCCTTCGCCGCCACCAATGATATCCGTAAAGAAGTTGCCGCCTCCTCCTCCGCAGCAGAGAGCGTTCTTCTTGATCTTGTCCATCTCGGTTAAGCGGACACCCGGGATGGCTCGAAGTATGTTTCGGGGGGCATCGAACTCGCCGTTGTGCCGCCCGAGATAGCAGGGGTCGTGGTAAGTCACGCGGGCGTCTTTTCCGGACGAGAACGTGAGTTTTCCGTTTTCGATCATTTGATCGAGCGCTTGCGTGTAATGCAGCACTTCGCATTTCCCCCCGAGCGGCGGATAGTCGTTCCTGAAAGCATTGTAAGCGTGCGGAGAGATTGCAATTATCTTCTTAACTCCGAGCCCTTTGAACTTTCGAATGTTATCTTCCGCCAGCATCTGAAAGAGGTCCCATTCGCCGAGCACTCTGACTTCATTCCCGTCACTCGCTTCATCGCCGCCGAGAATTCCAAACGAGAGACCCGCCTCTTTCAAAACGCTCGCGACGGCTCGCGCGATTTTCTTTCCCCTATCGTCGTATGAAGCGACGCAGCCCGCATACAGCAGATAATCCTGCCCGGAATAAGAGGGAATTCCAAGTCCTTCGGCCCATTTGTCTCTGTCTTGCCGTGGCTCCTTGAACGGGTTCCCGTGTGTCTGAATTCCCTTGAGATAATCCCTTACCGCCGGCGGGACGAGCCCCTTTTCGACCATTTCTTTCCGCGCCGCAACGAAGATATTGACGAGGTTCTCGCGGAACTCGAGGGCGCAGTGCTCGACGCAGTTGCCGCACGTGACGCACGAGTAGAAGATTTCGGCCAGTCGTTGGCTCGACGGAATCTCGCCATTCAGCCAAGCTCTCAAGAGCCACATTCTGCCGCCGGGCGAGTAGCTTTCAAACCAGAATTTTCTGTAGGTCGGGCAGTTGAAGTCGCGGTAGTCGCGCGTGAACTTGCAGTAGCCGCAGCGGAAACACCTATGAATAATATCGGCGTATTCCATCTGTCTCACCTCTCAGTTTTTGGTAGAGCGTGGATTCCCGCTTCCGCGGGAATGACGATGAGGGAGTCGGCATATTCCATTTATTTTACCTCCCAGTTCCCGGGATTCATGATACCGTTGGGGTCGAGCGCCGCGCGGATTCTGTTCATGAGACGAGAAGTTTCGGGGTCCATTCTTTCGAGAATGAGCTTTTGGGCCGGTTCTTCGGCCTTCCAGGGTATGCCTCCCAACTCGAGGGCGGCGATATTGCTTTCGTGCAGCGCGCGCTGCGCCTTCTTGCGGTCGTTGTCATCTGCCCTGTTGAACGCATACGCATATGCAAACATCATGCAATGCGCTCGCCCGATAATTCGGACAGCCATTGAATAAGGGGTTTCATATTTCGCGGCGATTTCTAATCCTTTGCGGTAAGCTTCAGGGAACAACTCGATTGGCATGATCGCGCCGACGTACTCGAACCCGCCGCCTTTCTTCGAATCGGCAAACTTCGTCATCTCGCGCAGAGGGGTCTCTATGAAGCGGCCTTTCGCTATCGTCGGCACAAACATAAACCCCCCTTCTTTTTGATTGATATAGCTTCGGAGCGTCTCGCGTATTGTGCGTTTCTTGAAGTCGATCTCTTCAATGGTGTTCGCCGTCACATATATGAGCGAGAGCTGGAGTCCCTCCATATAGTCCGGAAGTTGGGAAGCTGAAACATTCAGGTCTTCAGCCATCTCCGTGCCGGTGACTTTTGAAATGATATCCGGCATATAGTCGGGGTTTTCCGTGAGGAACATCATGACGTCCTTTTTGGCCGGATTCGGATACAGTTTGATCGCGAGCTTGGTCACCACGCCCGTCGTGCCGTGCCATCCGAGAAAGAGGCCTGCCAGGTCGGGAAGCGGAGCGCGAGAGAACCAGTAGGGTGTAGTCGAACACGAGCCGATCTTGCAGACCTCGCCGGTCGGCAGAACCACCTCGAGACCATTGAGCATCTCGGAATGGAAACCTGTCGCCTGCGACATATGGCCGGAACCGTGAATCAGGATATTGCCTGCGATGGTGGCAGAGGGCGGCGAGTCCGGTATTGAATGCTTGAGATGCGGGTAATTTCGGTTGAGATATGCCTGCAGCATCCCTTGAGAGCAGCCTGCCTCAACGACAACGTACCTGCTTTTCTCATTCACATCGAGAATCCGGTTCATCCGTTTCATGTCGAGCACAATGCCGCCCTTAAGCGGGCGAGAGAGGCCGGAGAGAACGAGTCCGCCTCCGAGTGGGACGACCGGGATTCTCTCTCGATTGGCAAGGTGTAGTATGGCCTGCACTTCCTCGACCGACTTGGGGAGAACCACGTAGTCAGGCTTCTTCGGGTCCATCGTACCCGGGTCTCGAGAATAGAGAAAGAGCTCTTCGGCCCGGTCGGATACATATTCTTTTCCGACGATCTCGGCGAGCGCATCATATATTATTCGTGCCATCGGGTCATTCCCCCCATCCTTTGAGCTGTTCGCCGAGCGCAAGGCGGCACAGGTCGCTCATCAAGAGCGGCATCATGCCTTCCTGCGCCACTGCTTCTCCAAGCGCGACGAGGCAGTAGGGGCAATTGAACACGCAGGCGGTGGCCCCTGCTTCTTTCATGTCGTCGATATTCCTTTTTCGAATGTCCTCGGCGAGGTCGTCCCTTCCGTGCGTCATGATGACCGCTCCACAGCAAAGCGCATTCTCGCGGTCGTACTTCCTCTGCACTCGCTCGGCGCCGACAAGCTCGAATAGCTCGTCGACCAGGGGCTGCGTTTCGGGAATCAGACGGTTCGAGCAAGGCCGCTGGTAGGCGACCCTCATCGGGAGTTGGCGTATCTCGCCTTTTCTCTCGCGCATCTCACGCAGGAGAAACTCGAAGAAATGGACCGGTTTGAATGGCACTTCGACTCCGAACGCAGGCGCCCACGATTTGAATGTCGCGTAGCACTCGTCATGAAAGCAGACGACTTCAGCCAATTTATTCTTCTCGACATAGTATTTACGGATGTTGTCAACGGCTTTCGGAAGCCTCTCTTTGATGACCGAGTTTTTGGCGAAATGCAGGTACATAAGGTTGCAGAAGATGTCGTTGCCGGAAATGGTCGAGACGCCGTCGAAGAGCTTTCCCTGGATTGAGAACTTCTCGAACATTCCGAACGCGCACATGTCTATCACCGGGGCGGACAACTCGCGATAATCCATTTTCCCTTCGGGCGCCAGCATTCGAACCTGCTGTTTCTCGATTGGTTTCGGCGCCGGATGAATACCCCTGGCCTCCTGGAGCTCGACGATTTGATAGAAGGGATGATTCCCATATGGGCAATACTCCTCACAGGCATAGCAGGTGGCGCACTCGCTTAGAACACGCGAGTCCTCGCCGAGAAGAATCTTGCGCCGTTCCTCTTTGGCCTGTTCGATGTCGAGCTTGATGTATTGACACCTTGTCAGACAGTCATGCGTCGCGCACGACGCGCAGACATTCTCATCGAATTTCAGTTGATACATCCGAACGCCTCCTTCTCTGTGAAAGCCAGAGACAGAGCCATGCCTCGGGTCTGTCCCTATGCCCATGCCGGATTCTATCACATTGCAGGGTTTCAGTCCAAAAAGGAACCCCTCGCCGGGAGTTTGGCACAATCGGCGCACTTGACGCGCCCAAATCCTCCTGTCAAGAATCCCGTGTTTGTAAGGGCGAACCTTGTGTTCGCACGATATGCGATATATTATGAAGCTTGGGCAAACACGAGGTTTGTTCCTGTAGACGCATTTATTCGTGTTTTTCAGACTATTTCACAAATGACCGCGCCTGAACGGTGGCGCCTGCCCCTAATGATACCGGAGAGGATTTGCTAAAACACCTTTCCAGTGGCCATATTAGTTTAGCGAAATGACATAAGTGTCTTCGAGATGGAGGACCCCGGGCGATGAAACCCTATCGTATCGTTTTGGCTGATGACCATGCGCTTCTTAGGCAAGGGATAATCAGAATCGTCAGAGAATTGGAAGACGTCGTCATAGTCGGCGAGACCGGCGATGGTGTTACGCTCCTCGAGCTTGTGAAAAAAACCGTCCCCGACATGGCAATCCTTGACATCTCGATGCCACGCCTCGGCGGCATCGAGGCAGCCCGTGAGATTAGGAACACTTTTCCCGAAATCAAGACCCTAATCCTCACAATGCACAAAGAAAAGGAGTACCTTTACCATGCGCTTGCCGCCGGGGTCGCCGGATACCTCCTCAAGGAAGACACTCATACGGAGCTATTTACTGCCATCGAGCAAATTCGCCGGGGCACAATGTACCTATCACCCTGCTTCCTGAATGAGTTGACCGACGACGTAATAAATACGTGCGGTTCGGACAACGAATCTTGCTCGGACTGCCTCACCCCGCGCGAACGAGAAGTGCTGAAACACGTGGCCGAAGGCAAATCGAGCAAAGAGATTGCCGACGTTTTATTCATCAGTTCCCGTACAGTAGAGCATCACCGCGCAAGCATTGCCCGAAGGCTTGGCATAACAAGTCTTGCCGACCTCGTAAAGTATGCAATCCGCAAAGGATACATTGCTGCTCCGGACTGAGAGGCGAAACCGTGTTTTCGCTCTCGCAACGGGTACTTCCACCCATAGCGCGCATACTTCCTTTTGAGACTTGCGACTCGCGTTGCTTCTCCGGGTTCTCACTCTAGACGCTTCGGTAGAACTTGCAGAACACCATTCCGTAGGCGGAAGGGACATTATCATCGTACTTGACGCCAGGCTGTGACTCGCCGAAATAGAAGAGTTCGTCGGGAACCTTTGCTAGTTTCATCTCTCGCTTCAGGCTCGGGGCAACGGAGAGCAAATATGCTTTGCGGATGAACAGATTATTCGGCCCCGCATGGATAATGAAAAGCGCCGAGGGGTCGACGGCAAGCTGAAAGAGCGCCTCGAGAGCCGACAGTGTGTCGGCCGGCCAGCGTTTCAGATACCTTAGGAATATCACGTCGGCCTTCGCATTTTGCGCAACGTCGACGACCTGAGCGAGCGTGTCAGCTTCGTGGTCTGTTATCACCGTAACGGAAGGCAACTCCCTGAAGGTGCGCTCAACAGCAGACTCGCCGGAAGGGCCCTTTGCGAGAAACGCCGCCCTAAGCGCAGTATTTGCAAACCGCTCATGAAAGCGCGCCCCGAAATCTATCACAGGCTCGATTTCATTCTGTCGCTTCAATATCAGCTTCATCGCTGATTTCGGATTTGTCTGAATAAGTTGCTCAACTTCATGAAAGAAGCCCTCGGCCTTACTCGTGAGTTCCGCTTCCGTGAGAACGTCCTTTTTGCCAGTCAGCTTGTCCCATATTCCCATGGTGGAGCCTCCTTTCGAGTAAGAGCTTTGTCAAACCGCAAATGCGCACAGAACGGAAAGAAAAGAGGGAATGCAAGAAAACCAAGGCATCACAAGGCAGATCATAGAATCGTCGACTATTGAGGATCCCTTGGCGTTCATTGAGCCGTTGCCGGTTAGTCTATTTGACCACCGATAGTAGTTGCTTATAAGAGAACACGGCAAAGAAGACTGCGGTTCCCACCAGAACGATCATTGGGCCAGTGGGCGAATCGAGGTAGTAGGAAAGTGCGATGCCGACCAGCACGACTATTTCCGAGATGATGATGCTCTTAAGAATCAGTCCTTTGAATGATCGCGACACGAGCTTTGCGGTCGAGGCCGGGATAATCAGGAGCGCGCTCACGAGCACGATGCCGAGGATTTTCAGGCCGAGTACGACCGACACGGCTAATATTATGTAGAAAGTGATCTGCAGCGGGTTAACCCTCACTCCGTCGAGATATGCCGTGTCGGCGTCGAGCGCCATCAAGGTTATGTTTTTGTGGTTGTAAAACAGGAAAACCACGATTAGCGCCGACAGCACTGTAATGACGACGAGGTCGAGCGGCTTGATCGCCAGGATGTTGCCGAATAGAAAACTCACAAGGTCGGGCTGATAGCCGCTCTTGAAACTGATGAGGACGACCCCGAGCGCCATTCCCGACGTGAAGAGCATGCCGATTATCGCGTCTGAGGATAGGTTCGTCTTCTTCTCGAGGAAATAGATCGCGAGTGAGAAGACGATGCTGAAAAGAACGGCAGTCGTAAGCGGATGAAAACTGGCGAGAACACCGACCGCGATGCCGGCAAGTGAGGCGTGCGCGATGCCGTCGGAAAAGAACGACATCTTTCTCATAATGACAAACACGCCCAGCCATGCGAGCAGCCCCGCAAGGACAACTCCCGCGATTATCGCTCTCTGCATGAATGGATACTGAAGAATATCGAGCATATCAGTGCTCATGAGGCTGGAAGAGAATACTTTTGCCGTAGAGTCTTTCCAACACCTCTTGTGTTATCGCCTCCCTGGGTCTTCCATTGCAAACCAGGTCCTTATTCAGGCACAATATCTGCGTCGCGAACTTATACACCATATTGACCTCGTGAGAGATGAGCATGATCGTGAGGTTGTGGGTCTCGTTCAGGTGCTGTATCAATTCGTAGAACGTCATTTCCGCGGCCATGTCGACGCCGCTCGTGGCTTCATCGAGCAGGAGCAACTTGGGTTCCTTGAGCAGCGCCTTCGCTATGAGCAGCCGCTGCAACTGTCCGCCGGAAAGCTCGCCTATCCTCTTATCCAGGAACGCATTTATTCCGACCTCTCGGAGGACTTCCTCGCGCCACTGCCGGTTCGCGACCTTGATGAAACTGAGGAACTCCTTGACCATCAGAGGGAAGGTCTTGTCGAAATCGAACCTTTGTGGAACGTAGCCGATGTATTTGAGAGCACTCTTCAAGGGGCCGCCGAGAATCTTCACGCACCCTTGATGGGGAATCAGACCGAGTATTGCTTTGAGAAGCGTCGTCTTGCCGGAGCCGTTCGGCCCGATGATTGCCACAATCTCGCCCGATTTCACGTAGAAATTCAAGCTGTTGAGGATTACGTGGTCATTGTATTTGACCGTCAGGTTCTCGATTTCAAGAATCTTGTCATTTCCCATCCGACAGAGCCTCTGCGATGATTTCGGCGTTGTGTTTAAGAAGCTCGATATAGCTTTCCCGCCCTTCGGAGCCGCCCTCCGGGTCCAGGACATAGAGTTTGAGTCCCATGTCATTCGCAAGGGCGACTATGGTCTCGGAGGAAAGTTGGGGTTCGGAAAAAAGCGCCTTTACATTGTTTTCTTGTATTTTCTTCTGCAACTCGGCGAGATAGCGAGGCGTGGGCTGTTTGCCGGGGAACGGCTCGAACGAGCCCACGATTTCGAGGCCGAACTCCTCAGCATAATAAGGCCATGCATCGTGAAACGTGATTATCTTTTTGTTTGGGAGATTCCGCAAGAGACCATCGATTTCCTGTTTGGCGGCATCCAACTTCGACTCGTAAGCCTTCATGTTAGCTCGGTAATAGCTTTCATTAGACGGGTCAAGCCGGATTATTTCTTCCGCGACGTTTCGGGCGACAATTTTCCCGTTGCTGATCGAGAGCCAGTAGTGCGGGTTCACGCCGGCGTGCCTATGAGCCTCGTGCCCGTGGCCCTCTTCCTCAGACACGCCATGTTCCTCCGCTCCCGCCTCGATCAGACGCACTCCTTTGTCCACGACGACCCTCTTCACGTCCGGCAGAACCTCAACGATGGCATCCGTCCAATCGTCGAGGCCGTGGCCGATCCTGAACACGATTCTTGCTCCTCGCAGTTGCAGCACCTGCTGGGGTCTCAGGTCGAAGGTATGGGGACTCGCCCCGGGGGGCAGAATCTCGATCACTTCAATCTTATCGCCGACCACGTTCCTAATAATATCATATAGTGGAAAGATTGTGGCCGCTACCTTCAGCCTGGCCGACGCGGAGGATTGCGGCTTTGAGCAGTCCAGACACAAAAACAGCGCAACGACCATTGAAAATATGAGGCAACGCTTTGTTTTGGTTGCCCTTTCGCTTTGCTCCTTTTTATTCATCATTCATCGCTCTTCACTTATGCTTTTGCCCGCCTGCCCTTTTGCGTTTCGTTTCTTCAAGGGACCGTCCGTCTTGTTCGTGCACTGCTCTGTTCGACATCATCCTTATACTTCTCGTATCCCTTTCGCCCCATCATGCCGCATGCATACTTCTTCCCCTGTTCGACGCCCGGTTGATCGAATGGGTTTATGTTGTAAAGGGCGCCTGCAAAAGCGGTCTGGACTTCATACATATAGATCAATTGACCTAGAGTGTGCGGGTTAAGCGCCGGCAGGACTATGGCGCAATTGGGCCGTTCGTTCTTTGCAAGCGCCAGAGCGCTCGATTGCTGTTCTGCCTTTATGAGTTCGCTGAGGCTGCGACCACCGAGATAAGCTATCCCTTCCATATCCGGAAACGCACGAGGGATTCTGGTTTCTTTCGGATACTTGTCAAGCCCGATGAACGTTAGGACTTTATCGAACGGTCCTTCCATATATAGTTGGAGCTGCGAATGTTGATCCGTGGCGCCAAGCGCTTTCACGGGCGTCTGGCCCGTGTTGACGCGCCTGCCGTCGAGAGCCGTTTCTTTCCCGAGACTCTCGGCCCACAACTGGCGATACCAGTCGGCGAAATCACGCAGCCGATGGACATAGGGCATCATGACCGAAATCTTCTTGTCCTTGAGCGTGTCGAGGAGATAGTGGAGCAGAGCATTGAGCGCAGCCGGATTCTTCCTCGGGTCATCCGCCTGGCAGCACATGTCCATATCGGCGGCCCCCTGCAGCAAACGCCTTATGTTTATGCCCGAGACCGCTGCCGACAAGAGGCCCACAGGCGTAAGAACCGAGAAGCGGCCGCCGACGCCGTCCGGCACAATGAATGAGGGATAATTTTCAGCCTCGACGATCTTTCTTAAATGGCCTTTCGACTTGTCAGTTGTGGCGACAATATGGCGGCAAAGCGCATTCTTTCCGACGGCGCGCATGAGCCACGCGCGCGCAATAAGGAAATTGGCCATTGTCTCCGCCGTATCGCCCGACTTCGTTATGACGTTGAAGACTGTCCTGCGCGGGTTGAGCGCTTCCAGGAGCGACGTCGTCCAGTCCGGGTCCACATTGTCGAGAAAAAACATGCGGGGACGCCCGCCCCGCGCCTCCTGAGAGAGGAGATTATATTCCGGATGGTTGAGCGCCGAGTGGAGCATGATGTTTCCGAGAGCAGACCCCCCGATTCCGATGACGACAAAGTTCTCAATGTTACCGGGCAGGCTCCGCGCATATTTCTCGATCTCGCGCACCCACTCCTTCTGATACGGCAAGTTCATGAACGCGAGCCCACCTTCCGCCCGCTCTTTCTTGAGACGCCACGATATTCCCTGCATCCTCGGAATCTCAGCATCTAACTCGGCCTGAGAAATCCCATGAGCCGGACCAACTGCATCCGCCATCAGGTCCGTATAATCCAACCATATCCTGTTCTTGGTATCATTTGCCTTAGCCATAAGAGCCCTCTCCTGAAGGATTGTGCAAATCAACCACGAATTCTGCCGGATAATTATGTCACTTCCAACGACCTCTCGCGATTCATGAACCAACCGGGTAATATCGCCTTGCGGAGACGCGGAGCGCCGCGCCCGCACAGCCAGTAATGTGACAGCGTTGTATCGGATAATACCATTTTGAAAAAAAGAAAGTCAAAGGGTGTGAGACCTGGTGAGCGCAGAGGCCAGCGCCGCAAACCCGGAAACCACAGACCTAGTGTGCCGTCAATACAAAATTTGCGGGTATTGGCGCTTGGTTCTTCGTAGGGGCACGGCGCGCCGTGCCCCTACAGATACCAACAAAATTAACTTGACTTGATACTAGTGTAGTGTCTCTAACGCTTCTCTACATTGATCTTCGGGGACAGTCCCGATTCTACGGCGCAAAGCACCCGTAAATCTGGGACGGTCCCCTTCGCAGCGCTTCAAGTTATTTCTGAGACACTACACTAGGGACTGCAAGCAATTAGACACGTGCGGCGGATTCTTGGTATAATTCATCTTCAAATGCAATCACCGCATTGAGTGGCGCGAGAGCAATTGCCGGGGAACAACCGAGAATGGAAAGCCTCCCACAGATTGTAGGCCGCCGGATCATAGATTACGCAAATTTCGCCGGCCGGCTGTTCCTGTTCTGGCTCGACGCAATGTCAAAATGTGTGACGCCACCCTTCTATTTCAGAGAAACCATCCGGCAGATGCATACCATCGGCGTGATGTCGCTGTTTCTGACCAGCACGGTCGCAGTCTCAGTCGGGATGGTGCTCGCGATGCAGACTATAGGTGAACTCCGCATTTTCGGCGCCGTAAACTACGTCGCCGTCATCGTCGGCCTGGCGGTTGTAAAGGAGCTAGGCCCCGTGCTTACCGCCCTCATGGTCGCCGGAAGGGCCGGCTCGGGCATCAGCGCCGAAATAGGTTCGATGAAAGTTACCCGCCAGATTGACGCGCTTACCGTCTCGGCGGTAAATCCTATTCGCTACCTGGTCGTCACGCGGATTGTCGCTTGCATGCTCGTAGTGCCGCTGCTCGCGAGCTTCGCCGACGCTGAAGGCATGCTCGGCGGGCTGTTGGTCGGAGTGACGCAGGGCGGCATAAGCTCTCATCTCTATCTGGCGTACACCTTCAAATACATCAAGCTGCGACACGTGATTCCCGGGCTGCTCAAGACGATCATCTTTGGCATGCTCGTCGGGACCGTCGCGTGCCATTACGGCTTTGAGACGAAGGGTGGCACCGAGGGAGTGGGCAACGCAACCAAGGCGAGCGTGGTCACGTCCTCGCTGCTCATAGTAATTTCGGATGTGATTCTTACACGAATTTTGCTCTATATATTCGGGGACTGATATCTCCAGCGCGGCATAGCTGCGTCCGAGTAGCTGTCATTGTAAGGTCGCGCTTATTCGGGGACACCATGCGGCATGGTGTCCCCGAATAAGCGCCGGTCTGCGCCGAGATGAGCCGAAGCAGAGTTATGTGCGCGCGATCATATCTCGGCAGGTATTCGTAGGGGCGCAATTCATTGCGCCCGAATGAGATGAGTTGAACCTTTGGTCTCTTCGTGGTGACTATCCGTGAATGAAAACGACAAGATGGGCGCGAGAGAGCCCATAATAAAGATCGAGGGGCTGAGCAAGAGCTTTAACGGGCAGGTAGTGCTCGACAACATAGACCTCGATATCTTCGAGGGCGAGACCATTGTCATACTCGGAGCAAGCGGGAGCGGGAAGACCGTGATGCTCAACTTGCTCGCGGGTCTGCTTGAACCGGACTCGGGGCATATCTTCGTTGATAACGAAGAGGTAACGGCCTTTACGAGTGACCGCCAGTGGGACAAACTGAGATTGAAGCTCGGATTCCTGTTCCAGGGCGCAGCTCTTTACGATTCGATGACAATTGCGGAAAACATTTCTTTTGCAATGGAGCAGCACTTGACGCAGACCGACGAGCGTATACGCGAGGTTGTTGAACAGAAACTGCGGGCGGTCGAACTCGAAGGGACGGAGGGCAAGATGCCGGCGGAACTGAGCGGCGGCATGCAGAAGCGTGCAGCGCTCGCGCGCGCCATCGCGCTGGACCCGCGCATAATCATTTACGATGAGCCGACCACGGGCCTCGACCCGATTCTGGCCAAGAATATCTCGGAGTTGATTGTCAGGCTTCAGCGCGAGCTTCGTGTGACCTCTATTGTTGTCACGCATGACCTGATATGCGCAAGCATCATTGCTGACCGGCTCGCTCTCCTGTACAAGGGGAAATTCCTTTTTGTCGGCACAATGGAGGAGTTGCGCAGCAGCGAGAACGAATACGTTCGCGAATTCCTTGAATCGAGTTCGCTGAGAAGATAGGCGAAAGGAACAAGGCGAAAGGGGAAATCCCCTTCTTTCCCCCTTTGCAAAGGGGGATAAAATAGACGAGGTTGCGAAGAAAAGCAAGTGAAAAGAATCGCGCAAAGCGCGGAAGAAAAGGGCTCAACAGGGGCTATGATCGGAGAGGCAAAACCAATGGGTTGGTTTATGGGAAAGGCCGTACAAGAATGATTTTTGTCTTTCCCTTTCGCCTTTTCCCTTTCGCCTTTTGCCTTCTCTTAGGAGGTTAACATGCCCAGGCGCAAAGGAACGACTGAAACTATCGTTGGCTTGTTCGTGCTGGCGTCGATAATTGTGCTTTTCATTCTCGTTGTGCTCATAGGCCGCCGCCAGAACATATTTGAAAGACGCTATGAGATAACCGGTGTGTTCGACGCTGTGGGTGGATTGCTGCCCGGCGCCGAAGTGCACCTCGCGGGCATCAACGTCGGCTTCGTGAAAGATATCAGATTCAGCTCGAAGAACAGGGTCGAGGTCGTGATGAGTATCAGCCGGTCGCAAATGGGCAGGATACGCGCCGATTCCATCGCCACCATCAGGACTATGGGGGTGATGGGTGACCGCTACGTCGAGATTACCGTCGGCTCAGAGGCGGAGCCGGTCATTGCCGCCGGAGGCACAATCAAGACGGCCGCGCTTATCGAGATCGGCGAATTTCTCGAGAGCACCCGGCCGGCGCTGCGCAATCTTGAGAACACAATCAAGAACATATCGTCGTTGAGCGACCGGCTAGCTGACCCGCACGGAAACGTGGCAACGATACTGGATAACGTCAAGGTGGTCACGACGGAAATCCGGCAAGGGCAGGGAACGGTGGGGGCTCTTCTCACGCGGGACGATCTCTACCAGAAAGCGGTCGATGTTCTCGAAACCACGCAGAAGACTGTGGACAACTTCGAGACTGTTTCCAGCAACACAAAAGAGGCATCGGAGAGCCTGAAAGGCGTGATGGTCGAGGCCAAGACCTCTATCGAGGAGTTCGGCGAGTTCTCGACTAAGGCCGCCGAGGCTACGGCAGGAATCTCGGAGATCGCCGATTCCGGTCGCGAAGTCATGAAAGATGCCAGGGTAGTCGCGGCAAATTTAAAGGATGCTTCGGAGGACATAAAGAACGCGAGCGCAAAGGTGGGGCCTGTCATCGATTCCGCCGACGAGGGAGTCAACGAGGCGAAAAAAGTAATCGAGGCCGCCAAGCGGAGCTGGCTGATAAGGGGCTACTTCGAGCCTGCCACTCCCGGCCAGCCGATTGCAATCAGTGGCCGCGAGTTGGCAGCGCCGGTCACAGGTTCTCCCCCGGGGCCGACGACGGGCTCGGTGACACATCCCCCTGCGGAACCGCCAACAAAGCCGGAGGTGGCACGATGAAGGGGGAATCCATAATTCCATATCGAAGCCTGGATTCCCGTTTTCGCGGGAATGACAAAGAAAAGCGCCGGAATGACTTCTCTTGGATGCTTGCATTCGCCTTTACTGCGACCATCGTCTTCACCTCATGCGCCACTACCGCCTCCCGGCCACCGACCCGCGCGGAGCGAGTCGATGAGCTTCTGGCGCTTGGGACAAACGATTATCGCAAGGGCGATTACAGGGCGGCGCTCGTCAGATTCGACGAGGCGTTCGAGACAAGCGTGTCAGTAGACTATCGAAAAGGCGCGGCCGACGCGCTCAACAACATCGCGACGATTCGATTGAGGCAAGGGAACCAAGACGAGGCGTTCAGAAACTATGAGGCGGCCCTGGATATCTATCGCAAAATCGACAACGGCGACGGCGTTGCGACTACGTTACTGAACATTGGAGCGGTGTATTCGGCGAGGTCTGACGCTGAAAAAGCGAACCACTATTATCAAATGGCGCTGGATACCGCAAAGGCGAAAAAACTGAAGACGCTCGAGGCCAAAGCCCTCAACAACATGGGGCTTCTTATGAAAGAGCAAGGCGAGTTGCAAAAAGCTCTCGAACTTTACGGACAGTCGCTCGCAATCAACGAACGCGAAGGCAACATGGCCGCAACCGCTGACAACCTCAACAATCTCGGGACGCTGGCGCTCACGACCGGTGACGCCGACGCGGCCATAGAATACTTCAATCGCGCTCTCGAGATAGACAGAAAGCTTGAAATCCCGGAAGCGATAGCCATCGATCTGTTCAATATCGCCTCAGCGTCTCATACAAAAGGCGATTATCAATCCGCGCTCGATCATTACGGCCGCGCGCTCGCGATCTTCGATGTCGCGTCCAATAAGCCGCGTGTCGCCGAAACTTTATACCGAATAGGCATTGTCAGCGAAAACGCGGGCGACCGGGAGAAAGCTTTCGAAAGCTTCAAGGCAGCGTTCGAGGCGGCCAGCGCCGCCGGGCTCGATTCGCTCGCGCGCCAGGCTCAATCGAAACTCAGCGAACTTTCTTCCATCGGGGAAATGGGGACAAATCCCTAGGGCGTGTTGCCCAAATGTCACGGCAGCGAGAAAAATGGATTCCCGCCTTCGCGGGAATGACAAAAACCCAAAGAATTCCTCAAATATCGGGACCTGCTGGGTTGGGTGGGAATCTATGGGAATTCATTTGGGCAACAGGCCGCTTAGAGAGTTGCACAAGAGGGGATTGGAATGGAAGAACATGTGGAAAATAGGGGACACGATGTCGCATCGTGTCCCCTATTTTCCCAACGATCTCTCTGCAGATGGGAAAAGAGGGCCAGGCCCTAAGAACCTATTTTCCGTCATAAGCATTGAGCGACAACCTGCCTGAAAGTCTCCGCCTTGCGATCTACCTCCTCAGAAGAAGAGTTCAGGTTGACTCCGAACGAAGAACCCAATCCTTTATCCACAACGCCGACGGAAATATTTATGGCTCGCTCCAGGAGACGATCTGTCTTCGGAAGCATTCCTTTCTTGTACTCCGCTTTGCCCCGGTAATGCTCGCTCTTGAGAGGATTTGACTTCGGATTGATTGTCCTCATTTCCAGAATCTGTTCCATGTTGTTATAGACGTGCCAGCCGGAACGAGCCAGCGTGGTAGCGCCGAGCTTTTCCGCCACTTTGTCCGCTGTGTTTCTATTCGGCAGGAATACCGTCAAGACGTTGCAGCAGTCCCCTTCCGGATCATTCAGTCTTCTGAATTCCAGCCCCTTAGTATCGCGAATTTGTTCTTTGAATCCGGACTTCAGGCTGCGCAAATGCTCGAGCATTCTGTCCAGTTTGCGGAACTGTGCCAGGAGAACGGCGGCAGTGAGTTCGTTCATGCGAAAGTTCTGCCCGATCACGGAGCGATTGCCGATCTCGACCCCCGTTCTCAGGGGGAAATGGCCCTGGTCATGAAACGCAAAGGCTCGCTTGTACAATTCTGCGTCATCCGAGAGAAGGAGTCCTCCATCGCCGGCGTTGATCGTTTTGAAAATATTGAATGAGTAAGCGCCGACCTTTCCAAATGTGCCCAACGATCTGCCCCGATAGGCGCCGCCAAACGCCTGGCAAGTATCCTCGATAAGCAGTAGCTTGTGGGCGTCGGCAATGCGCTTGAGTTTTTTGACGTCGCAAGAGTTCCCGAGCATGTGCACGGCCATGATGGCGCGGGTATGGGGAGTTATTTTCTTCTCAACGTCTTCGGGGTCCAAGGTCAGGCTTTCGTCCACCTCCGCCAGAACTGGTACGGCAGAGCAGAAGATGACCGCCGACATAGACGCGATAAACGTGTATCCGGGCACGATCACCTCGTCGCCCGGCCCAATGCCGGCAGCGGACATCGCCGTTATCAAGGCGGCAGTTCCAGAGGTGACTGCCAAAGCATGTCGGCTCCCGAATTTCTTTCCTATTTCCGACTCCAGGTCCTTGACCTTATGCAGGAATTTCGGATTGCTCTCTTCTCCATAGCGAGATAGATACCCTGCTCGAATTACTTGCAAGACTTCTTGTTCTTCCTCTTGACCGATCCAAAAGTAACCTGGCCCCGGCATCTTCTTTCTCCTTTGCATTTATCGAAGGTTGTAACAATTTCGGCTGATATTATATACTATTTCAGTCATGCAAAGCTCAGCAATGCGTCAGAGGCTCACTCCGATACTAATGGTAGTTCTTCTCTGTGTCTCCGCTCTTGTCTTCTTTTATAGAGTAGTCTTCTTCCACAGGTCTTTTCTGCCCGGCCTTGTTGTTGCCCAAGGCGTGACAGGCTCGCCACCTATGGCAAAGAATCCGATTGTCATTAAGGACTACCCGTATTTGGATGCGGAAGGAGCCGCCTACGTTGACGCGCCTTCAACCATGTTTGCAAGCTCGTTGTATCACCAATGGAGACTTCCCTTATGGAATCCTCATGTCGCCATGGGCGCCCCGTTCCTCGCAGATTTACAGTCGGCTCATTTCTATCCGTTGAAGATTCCTCTTTTCATTCATCCGACGCCATTCATGTGGGACCTTTTCTTCGTCATTCGCATCGTGTTTGGCGGGATTTTCACGTACTGCTTCTGCCGCATGTGGAACATCAGCAGAGCCGGCTCTCTGGCCGCTTCCTTCATCTTCATGTATTGCGGCAACGCCGTGTTGTACATTCATATGAATCGCTTGAGCGCCGAGGTCATGCTTCCATTCGTTCTTGTGTTCACAGAACGCCTGGCTCGTAGTGTCACTCTCCGAAACGCCGTGCTTCTCGCATTAGTTTTTGGAGTCATGCAGCTTGGGGGCGCCGGCCCCCAGTCGGCGTTTGCTCTGACCCTTTTCGCAACCGCTTATTTTTTGTTTCGCGCCACCACAGCAGC
Source organism: Candidatus Poribacteria bacterium (assembly GCA_016215705.1). GTDB lineage: Bacteria > Abyssobacteria > SURF-5 > SURF-5 > SURF-5 > JACRIR01. The sequence continues at coordinate 26,550 of JACRIR010000202.1, forward strand.
GAGTTCGCGCAAGGGCGTGGGCGCCGCTTTAGGGTATTACGCGCTTGCGGGGCTGGTCGGGCTGCTGATCTCGCTGCCAACCATTGTGCCGTTTATCGAATTCGTCCGCCTTTCTTTTCACACCCATCATGATACGGGCCTTGTGTCAGTGCCGCCGACCGAATCGATTTTGTTTTTCGTCCCGTTCTTTCTCGGCGAACACAGTTTTGTCATTACCTACATAGGTGTGATTGCGCCTACGTTGGCCCTAACCGCCTTGATGGCCGGTCGCGACAGGAAACTGATTTATTTTCTCTGGGGGTTCATTGTCTTTTATCTTGCCCGGACATTCGGAGTTCCCGGAACAAACTGGATCGAGTCGCTGCCCCTATTCAAGCAAACATTCTTTCCCAAGTATTTTCATCCGCCTTTCATATTCAGCCTGGCTGTTTGCGCGGCAGTCGGTTTTGATTTTGCCCTCATGGGACAAGAGAGGCGGTGGTCTCGCTTGTGGGCTCTGGCGCCTGTGTCGATATTCCTCGTTGCCTTCTACCGGACTTACAGAGGACCAATCGGTCAGATGGGAAAGACCAGCCAGGTGGCTACGCAACTGGGTCTCTCTTTCCTCATTATCTTTGTCCTCGCATTGATCCTGGCACTCTGTCGAAGCGAAAGAATACAATACAGGATAAGGGCGAGTCTCCTTTGCTTGGCCGTGTTCGGGGAGATGTTTTTCTATACGCTGCCCCTCGACTATCCCCGTCGCGCTAACCCCTTCGACCAAGCCCCCTACATCCGCTTCCTGGGGCAAGATCATGCGTCTTTCCGTGTCTTCAGCCTGCAAGGGGTGTTGCCGCCGAACTATTCAATGGCATTCGGCCTCTCCGACATTGGGGCCAACAACGGGATTTTCATCTCCCAGTACATTGAGCTGATGCGCGCGGCAATCAACCCCGTGAGCGGCTATGGGATACCGGCAAATGCCGGAACGCCGAACATCATCAGTCCGCTGCTCAATCTCTTCAATGTGAAGTATCTGATATCAAGGTCCTACCTTAGCCTGCCGCCTTCACGGTTCCGCCTCGTTTACGACAATGAGGTGAAGATTTACGAGAATGCTGAGTGCATGCCGAGAGCCTTCGTCATATATCAATGGGAAGAGATCAAGGACGGCGCGGAGACTCTTCGTCGAATGATTTCCGGCGCATTTGACATGAGAGAATCCGTGTTTGTCGAGGAACAGCCTCTCGATGGGGGAAAGCCGAATGGAAAGACGGCGACCACTTCGACTCCGGCGCCGGAAATTGTGCGCTACGCGGCCAATGAAGTGGTGATAAAGGCCTCTGTCACACGAAACTCTCTACTCGTGCTGACCGATAGTTTTTATCCGGGTTGGAAAGCGACTGTAGACGGTCAGAGGACAAGAATCATACGGGCGGATTATCTCTTCCGGGCCGTGTATCTGACTCCCGGGGAGCACACGGTCCGGTTTGTTTACCGGCCGATGAGCTTTTGGCTGTCTCTCATAATCAGCGCGGTCACAGCCATCGGCATTGTTGGCCTTCTTCTAAAGCGGAAATCCAGTTGACAAGAAAATAGGGGACACGATGTCGCATCGTGTCCCCTATTTTCTTGTGCGTGTCCCCTATTCTTGCTGAAATGCCAACATCGAGGAATCTTGCGTTGGTGAATAAACTCCTGAAATGCGGCTCTACAAAGGATAGAATGTGAACTCGCAGTAACCTGCCTCAGACAGTTTGGCCGTGTGGGCAATCCGCATCTTGACGGATGACGCACGCGCGGCCTCGATGAACCCGCCGATGCAGCTTGCGCAGCAAGGCAACCCGTCCAGGTTTATTCCTGCTGCGGCAAGCGCCGCATTAATCGCGCAGGAATACTCCTGAATACACAGTTCCTTCGTCGTCGAGAGCATTATGTTCCACTTATCCTGCGGCCGAAGCGACAACACCGAAAGCTCGACGTAACGTTGTATCAAATGGGGGAAGCAGATGCCGGTCTGATTTGCGACGAGTTCCATCATCTCCGCCGTTCGGTCGCGCCATTTCTCGTCCGCCAGATCAATGACCTTATTCATGACGGCTCTGCCGAATTCATCATACACTTTTCGCGCTACGTCTGCCGGCTTGTCACGCAGATTCTCGGCCAGTTGCCCGAAACTGAACGATGAAGAGACCTCTTCCGCCATCTGACGCGGCATATCGAATTCGCGCGTGACTCCCGCTTCGAGTTTCATGCGCCGGCCGGGTGCTATCTCATCGCTGGGCCCCATCTTCTTGCGCGAGGCCTCAACGCTCTTTGTCTTTTTCTTCTTTTCCGTCATGTCATTGTTCCTCCCTCACTATCATTACAATTGCGCGAATCTCCGCGCAATTCAAGAATCACTCTGCCCCAAGAAGACCCTTTCGACACATGGGGGATTTCTCCTCTACGAAGCCACTTCTTCAGCTATCTCTTCAGCAAGAGCAGCTTCTGTCTTTTCATTTGTTGCGATGGTTATCGCCGAGACGGGGCAAGTTTCGACACACTTATTGCACGTCACGCACTGATCATAGTAGCGGGCGTATACGCGAAAATCCTTCGGGTCGGTCTCGCGGAATTTCCACACCTTTGTAGGTCCTGCGATGAAGACCGTCATCGGACATATCTTCATGCACTGGCCGCAACTGATTGGGCCGAGACACGTCGAATTGTCAACCGTTATTTTCGGGAGCATCCGAGTTCCTCCATCTCTACTACCATTTGTCGGCCAGAGCCGGGAACGAATGTCTATCGACGAGCGTGATCGCATCCGTCGGACATACGCTTCTGCACAGGCCGCAGCCGAAGCATTTCATCATGTCGATGCCCGCTTTTTCGGCGAACACTTTGAAGTACATGGCCCGGAAGTGACACCGCGGAATGCATTTCTTGCAGCCGATGCACTTGTCGACGTCGATTTCAGCGACGTATTCGCCCTTGAGCATAAACTTGAAATCGTAGTCAAGCCGGTTGCGGATCGCGACGCAGCCGGGATACTCGCACTGGCACATTCCGCCAATATAAGGCAACCCGAACACGTCGACACTATGCACGAGCCCTGCCTCGTCAGCGATGTCCGCCCAGCGCTTCGCCTCGAATGGGGTCATGAATTCGACCCCGCCCCGATATGTTTCGGGCCAGCGCTCCCACTTGTACATTCCAGGTCCGATGCCGATGCAAGTGAAGTTCTGGTCATCCGGAAGCGCCACCGAAGCGCGCCTACACGCGCACGTCATCCGGGCAATCGGATAAGCTATATCGAATATCTGCTTGGTTTCTTCGAGTGTAACGACTTGCGCGAAGTGAATCTGATAGGCGGCGTCAAGAGCATTCTTCTTTATGATCTCTTCTTCCTCTTGTTTGCCGGCGGCGCGGGCGCGGATTATCTCATTGATGATTGCGCCGCCCATGCCCGCCGCCTGTGGGTCGGCATCGGCCCCGAGGGAATCTTCTCCCTCTTTTCGTGTCTTATACAACCTGCGCGCATAATTGGCAGGATTGAGATACCATTTCCCTCCGTTGCCGTACTCTTCACAAAAACGACACATTGTCTTCCTCCCATAAATTCGGTTTCTGGTTTCTTGTTTGTGGTTCCCTGTAAAACCAGTAACCTCGAAACCGAGAACTCAAGACTGCATTGATTCCAACACAGACAAGCCGGCTCAGAGCGCTCTTAGCTGCAAACTGTGAACCGTAAGAAGCACACCCTAAACCTCCTGTCCCATCTCCGCCAGCTTTGCGCGGGCTTCAGAAAAATCAGGGTCATAGTGGAGCGTCCGCCTCAGTTCCTCGATGGCCCTCGATTTGTCTCCCGTTCGCAAGAATTCTATAGCTCGCCCGTAATGTTTAAGGGCGAGCTCGGGGTTCTCTTCTGTCGGCTCGTGAATGTGTCCTAAATGCATTGTCAAGAAATCTTGCTCGCGGCGAGCATCACGTCGGGCGCCCGCGATTGCGTCAATAAAAATTCTATCATAATCCCGTCCGCTAATGCAAGAATTTCTTGGACTTAGGGCTTTTTCACAAATACTGTCGTGTTTCTCTCCGAAGCGTCGATGTAAGAGCGACTCGCGAGTCGCCGCTACATTACTAGTGTAGTGTCTCTAACGCTTCTTTACATTTGAGCTTCGGGGACAGTCCCGATTCTACGGCGCAAAGCGCCCGTAAATCTGGGACAGTCCCCTTCGCAACGCTTAAAGTTATTTCTGAGACAGCACACTAGCGCGGACATATCATCGTGCTTGCGTGAACATGTGTCCGACGCCTGCGACTCAGCGGGCTAGGACGATAAGCGGGTGAACTTTTCAAACACCATTTGGGAACGCTCCCAACTCCCCGTAAAATAGGCTTCATAAAGATAAAAAATCCTTCCCCGGAATTGTCGCATGATCAAGGGATTCTGGTCGCCTTGGTCCCGCGCGAAAACCACGTCATTGTCCAACAATGGCGAATCGTGGAACAGAATCATATTGCTTGCGAATCTGACATGATTCGAGCGGATAAGTATGACGGCATTGTGAATGTCTTTTCCCCGTATGACTCTGCAGACGCCGCATTTCGCGCCGATGTAGTTGTGCGAATACTTGTCATACAAGGCCGGAAACGTCTTTGTGAGACTGAAGACAGCGAAGCAGAGGACAAGAACAGCCAGCATTGCAAAAGGGGCTATGGAGGCTGTCCCGCGTCCCTGATTTTCCATAAACGAATTGTTTTCTTGCGGGGGCGCATCGTGCTGCGCCCTCGCTCTTTCGAGTTGTGGGACTGTCTCTGTGGCCTTTTTGAAACGCAAAAGCCACTTTCCGTTCAGGATCGCATATGTCTCCATCAGCCCTCGCACAGTGAGCACGATGAGCATCGGCGTAGTTTCGTAAACGAGCCTTGGTCCAAAGACATCATCTATATACCAGTAAAAGACGTGTGCGCCGAGAACCGAGAGAAAAACGCCGAGTTGAAAGAAGTCTTCTTTCGCAGTCCTCCGAAACATAAGGAGGAATAACAGAGCCGCAAACGCGAGGTCCGGAATGGGCCATCCGAATAATTGTCTGTTAAAGGATCCGACGAATTGCAGCACGTGGTTCAAACCGTCTCGAGGAGTAAATTCGAATTTGTTGCCGTAGGAAACGCCTGTGATTCGCTCTCCAAAGCCGAGCTTTGACACTGTTGCCCACTCGGCCGTCGTATAGCCTAATTTGAGAGGGTTCCCATTTGTTGCAGTGTTGTATGCCATCAGAATCAATCCCGCGGCCGTCAGAGCCGCCAGGAAAGCGGCGGCCCCACTCAATGGGGAGCGGGGTGGGGCCGTTTGCGGAAGCTCTCGTCTCGCAGTCACAAAAAAGAGCCGCGCCACAAACGGTATTGAAAGGGCAAAGCCGGTATAGGGCCTCGTGAGAATAACGAATCCCAAAGCAAATCCGCTCATGGCATACATGAGTGTATTGCCGGACGAAAGCGCCTTTTTGAAAAGTATCGCAAATATGAGCACATAGAACATGCAAGTGGCATGTGACATATACTCTGAGGACATAAAGATGATCAGGGGAGAGAAAGCGGCTAATATCATTGAGAGTATGCCTATGTTCTTGCCATAGTAGCTCTTCCCGTAGAAGTACATAAGGGTTGCGGAGAGGGCGCCGAGCAGAGGGTTCAGTACCCAGGGGATTCCCGCCGCCGCCCACGGCGCAAGCATCAAGGCGTGGCCGGGCGGGTAAATGGAGTACCATTTGTCATTTGTCATGATGGTCTGTCCACCCTTGAAGAATATCGATGGGTGGGGGGCGGGGGCGTAGAGGAGGCCCCTTGAAAAGGTTCTGGCCTGGAAAACATACGAAGCGCTGTCCGATATGTGCGGAGTATGGCCAAAGGCAAAGTATGATACGAAGTTGGCCGCGCCAAAAACAACAAGAAAACACAAGGGGAACAACAGCCATTGGCCGGCGAATCTTTGATTTCTTTGACCCATGCCGTTCATCCTGCGGACTATTCTCGCTTGATTTCGCTGGATTATTGTCGTGTCCTTTGGGATGTACTCATTGCGAGCGAAGCGAGGCAATCTCAATTTGACACAAAGGCTGCTTTCCCGTCTCCTCTATTTGTCCAACTTATATACTCCCATCATTTCCACCCCGCCGACCTCTATCGAGTAATACTTGTGTTTGAAGAACTCGCCTCGAGGGTATTCTCGCCATGGAAACCTGTAATTCGACCGATAATTCGTTAGCAGATAGTTCGCTTCATTTGGGTCATCCACAAATATCAACCTTCTGAATTCGTCATAAGGCAGGATGTACGCATTATTCTTACCTGGTGGATTGGCAACGGCAACCCGGACAACACCGCTCCTATCGGTCTCCAGAATATGCTCCAATGCTTGTCGGTATGACAACCCCCAATAGTCCAATGCGTTCTCGTATTTGGCGGCATCCTTGTTTCTGCCGGCAAGAATATTTGCATAAGCATATTGATGAGGGTGATACCTTATCATAAACCATATCGAGCCTATCAGCCCGATTCCCAGAACCAGAACGATAACCGCGTGCACGATTCTCTCCACATTCTGTCCAAGCGCTGCTCCCGTCTTCCACAATGCGATCAGCCCGGACAAGCTGAAAAGAAGAAGGATGGGATACACGAAATAATGATGCCGCCAACCGTCGAACAGCCTCGTCCTGAAGATCACCGGCAATATCAGAGGGACAAAGAACAGGAAGAAAGCGACTTGAATGTCTCGCTTGCGTGGGTAGTCCCCACCAAGGCGGTTTGGGTGTGAATTTATTCGCACACCGTTTCCGGCCTCCTCTTGCCATGCCTGCCCTTGCCCCGGGCGTGAGAATGAATTGGCGCCTACGCAAAAGCGGGACAGATTCTGATTACCCCTTCCAAATATGCCGGGCAAAGAACTCATCAACCCGACAAAGAAGAAGAGGGTGTACGGTAAGGGAGTAGTAACGATAATCCATTTCGGATTGTAATACCACGGAGTGGCCTTTTCGGGTTCGTATTGCGATGCAGAAAGCGAATGAAGGAATTTGATCACAGGGCTTTCCCATAATAGCGGCCAGAAAAGAATCAGCAGGAAAATAAATGACACTGCATATGCCGCAAGAGGCGCGAAGTCTATCTTGTTCTTCTTGATGCGCCCGAATCCCAACGGCATCGTGGCGACGAAAACACCCGTACACAGCGGCATTACAAGCCCTATTACGCGAATATCAATCAAAATGGCGCAGGACAGGGCATGCAGCAATGCGTTCCTGTATGTCATCTTGTCCAGGAACCTCAGCAATGTCCATGCGCTGATTATATATGCGGATAAGAAGGGGATGTCCATCGTGTTGAAAAAAGCATCGGCAAATATTCTCGGATGCGCAACCAGCAGTAGGCTTCCAAGCAACCCGATTCTCCAATCAGCAAAATAATATCTACAAAGATGATAGAAGAAGAATGCACCCATCCAGAATACAAGAAAATTACAGAGGCGCCGAATGAGAATAACGTCCCTGGAGTCCGAGAGTCTCAGAATGCTCTTGATGGAATTGAGAAACAACGGATAAATGGAGCCATGAGTTAAGTCTTCAACCTCTTTCATCTCGTCCACGTTCTGAATAGCAAGCCTGCCGGACGAAATTACATCATTCACATACTTGGACCATCTCTCTCCAAACTCTTGAAGGTAGATCTCATCCCAATGAACACCGTAATCCCTATATATGCACAACCCCAGAAAGAGAAGGATTAAAAAGAAAGAGGAAACGGCCAAGACGACTTTGTTTTTCTCAGTGGATTTCAGATGCAAATACCTCATACCGAGCAACTGCGGGGCCTGATCCGGCGCCCCCGAAAGCTTTTTTCTCTCTTATCCCTTATTTCTCCTGGAGACCCCGCACCATGCGCGCTGAAACGGCTCTCTCAGCAGTATTCATGGGGGCTGCAATGTGAGAGTCGCGCCGGTCATCAAACCCGAATGCCGCATTTTACGGTAACATACAAACTCCAGTCCACCGGCAGGACCGATGGCCAACTTTTGATTTCCTTCACGACAAAATGCTGCCCCAGCTTGCTGAGTATTTCAGAATGAGTTGTCGGGTGTAATCTCCTGGGGTCATACCCAAGCAAACGAAAAAGTGTTCTGGTAATCGCGTTTTCCGTCGGAAACCCCACAATCAACTCTGAATCCTTATGCATCAAGTCCCGTATGTTCCGGAAAACAGTATCCAAATCGGTCAAGTGTTCGAGCACACTCACCGCGACAACAATATCGAATCTTTCTCGTATCGTCATGTCTGCCGTTATGTCCTGCTTAATTAGCCGAGCCTTGACCCTTTCTTCGTTCAACATATTGTTAACCTCAGCCGCTCGATCGTGTCTGTCAATGCCAGTGAGGTTGTCGCACCACTTTGAGAGCTCGGGCAAGAAAAGACCGCTCCCATAGCCGATTTCCAGGATGGAGTTGGCTTTTCTGCCGCCCAACAGTCTTATTACCATTCGGAGCCGCTGGACATAAAAGCCGCCAAGCAGGGGTAGGTAATAAAAGAATACAGGGTCCTGTCCACTCGTGCTTTTCAGGGCTGTCTTCTTCGGGAGTCTGATCTCCAAGATTACTTCTCCCCCGATATAATCAGGGAACCGCTGATTTCTTTTACTAGAGGAATCCTCTCAAGGAGAATGCAAATAGGTTCGAGCATATCGAGGAGCGACCTGGGAATGGAGGGATGCAGGAAATCGAAGTTTTCGACTCGTATGTCGCGAAATCCGCAATCGTTCAGCAAGCGTCTCAGAGAGAGCTTGAAGAAGGCCGTTTCGTGGGATACCTCTCCGAAGTAGGGCTTCAGGAATCCCACTTTTTTCATGACGAACACTTGCGGATTGAGTATGTTCGGTTCGGTGAGGAGGAGTTTCCCCCCTTTCCTAAGCACTCGATGCGCCTCGCGCAAAGCCGCCGCCGCATCCAAGTGATGCATCACCGAAATACCGAATATGAAGTCGAAAGAACTATCCAAGTAGGGAAGCTCTTCCACATTGGCTTGGACAAATCTTATTTCTTTAAATCTTTTCTTGGTTTGATGCAGATGCTCCAAACAAATATCGACTCCATGAAAAGATGATGTTTGACTGAATATTTGCTCTGCAAATACTCCAACGCCAATCCCCAACTCTAACACTCTGGGAGTCGGTTGCGAACCCAATAGCTCGCGTATCATCCTGATACGTCGTTTCACCCGCCGTTGGCCGGACGGAGAACCCCATCCCCAGATATCTTTGGCGCGGGCAGAAATTCGTTTTCCGTGCTCTATTTCGGTCCGCAGGCGACTTCGCACTAGCCTTCCTTTCTACCTTGGTCCGAGTGGTTACAGAACTGCGTATCAGTGCAACTATGCTGCAAAGATAGTCCTGGCATAATAGGACGAGAGAATCTCACATCGCCGAGAATCTGCAAGATTATCCTTATGACCATGCCGGACGGAAAGTGTGAAAGCCAGGCAAACCCGCACGGAGGGAAGATATCACATGTCTGCAAGGCTGTCAAGGTCGACTTTGCCGCAACATATGACGAAAATGGAACCCGCCTCAGCCGGCGGTTTGCGTGTAGGCTTCATATGCGTAAGCGGACCTTCCTGTAAGAAGTCCATTCCGCAGGCGCAGACATTCTCAGTAAATACAAAACAATTCATAAATCCTACCACAGCCCAATGAACTCGCGCAAGAAACGGGCACTTGACACGCCCCGCCGCTTTTCGGTAAGCTTAGAGCAGTCGCACCAAATTCAGAGAATCACAGGCGATATGAGACTCGGAATCTCATCTGACCATTAAGATTCCACTGAAAAGGGCTATTCCCTTTAGAGAATTCTCATCAGCCCTCTTGAACAGCGAGTCGAGGTAAATCCCATGGCGGCAGTCCACAGAATTCTTCTTGTCGTTCCACCGTTTCCGGCAGCGGAACGATATGGCAAGGGGATCAAAGACCTCGCTGTCACCATGCCTCCGATGGGACTGCTTTATGTTGCGGCGTATCTCGAAAAACATGGGTATGAAGTCTCGATTCTTGACTGTGAGCTGGAGGGCCTCAATCTCGCAAACGCAATTGGCAAAATCAAGGAGGCCCGCCCCGACCTCGTGGGAATGACGTGTCTGACCCCGAACTTCAGACGGTGCAATGCGCTCACGTCGTCCATCAAGAAAGAGATAGGCGTGCCAGTGGTCTACGGCGGCGCTCACCCGACACTTTTGCCCGAGGGAACCCTTCGCAATTCGGAGGTCGATTATATTGTTATCGGTGAGGGTGAGGTCACTTTTCTCGAGCTCCTCAACGCTCTCAACCATGACGCATCTCCGGCGCGGCTGTCCGAGATAGACGGGCTTGCCTATCGCGAGAATGGCGACATCAAAGTCAATCCCGACCGGCAAGTTATCCAGGATATCAATGCCTTGCCGCTACCTGCGCGTCATCTCATCCGGCTTGAACGATATCGCCCCGGACCGCAGCATTATAAGGAACTTCCCTTTACCACGATGATTACCTCCAGGGGATGTCCGTACCGGTGCATATTTTGTTGCACAAACAAGATATGGAAACGCAGGTATCGCCAAAGAACCGTCCCGAATGTCATCGAAGAAATCAAGTTTCTTCAAAAGGAATACGGAATCAGGGAGATTGGATTCTGGGATGACCTATGGGGACTTAAAGACAAGTGGATCATTGAGTTCTGCGACACTGTGGAAAGGGAACATCTGAAGTTTTCCTGGTCCTGTGAGTTGAGAGTCGACACTGCCGACTTTTCAATCCTCCAGAGAATGAAGAGGGCCGGATGCTGGTGCATTTTCTATGGAGCGGAATCGCTTCATCAGGAATTGCTCAACAACATTCAGAAGGACGTCAAGGTCGAAGACATTATCACGACCTTACAGAACACAAAGAAAGCAGGGATCGAGATTCGCGCGAATTTTATTCTGGGGCTTCCCGGGGAAACACCCGAAATGGCGCGCAACATGATCAAGATGGTGAATGAGATGGACCCCGACTACGTGAAATACAACATCTTTACGCCGCTGCCCGGCTCGAGAAGCTATGAAATGGCCACCTCGGGAGAATGGGGCGAGTTTACCGCAGATTACGACCGACTGACCGGCTATTTCCCCACGTTCAGGCCATTTGGCTACGAGAGTCTGGATCAGTTGCACGAGATGCGACAGGCGGCCCATAAGTCGTTCTATTTCCGTCCCCGATACATACTTAGGAAGCTGAGGAGCATTGACAATTGGAGCAGGCTCAGGAGTTACACAAAGGCCGCGCTCGCAATTATGAAATCATGATAAGCCACGTGTCGGTTTCTCAGGATACATCTTCGCCATGAATTCGAGCAGAGAACACAGAATTTCGGTAATATGCCCTGCTCGCAATGAGGAGGGAAATCTTCCGGAGTTGATGGGAGAATTCCGGAAGCTGTTCAGTTCCCTCGGTTACGAATATGAAGTGGTTGTGGTGGACGATGCAAGCACGGATGGCACGCCTCAAGCGCTGGAGAAGCTCAAGAAGGAATACAAGTTTCTCAAGACCGGCCGAAACAGGGTGAGGGCGGGGAAGGCAGGAGGCATCGTGACGGGTTTAGGACTCGCGTCGGGCGATATCGTCGTCATCTTCGATGCCGATCTTCAGTATCTTCCTGAAGATATTCCGTCGCTTGTCCAGGCGGTTATTGAGGATGGAAAGGACATCGTTTCAGGCTGGCGACAAGGTCTCTATGAGAAGAGCGCCTTGGCAAAGGTCTACAACTGGCTGCTAAGAGCGCTCTTTGATTCTCCGCTCCATGACAGTGGAGCGACTCTCGCCCTTCGGCGCGAAGTGATAGATCGGATGGCGCTCCATGAAGAGTGGCATCGCTTCATTATTCCATTCGCGTTGGCTAACGGGTACACGGTGGGAGAGCGGAAGATACGCCTATATCCAAGGCGACACGGCCAATCCAACTACAGGAGCAAACGAAGACTTCTGATCGGACTTCTCGATCTTATTTCGGTCAAGATGTTCCTGACATTTGGAAGGAAACCGATGCTCTATTTCGGCAACGTCGGTATCGTGCTTCTCGTCGCCGGAACGTTCTTCGCCGTCCTCTATGCAATAGATAAATTGACTCCGCAGATATTCATACCCTGGCGACTGGGCATTACGCCCACCACATTCCTAATCATATCCGGCCTCTTTTTCATCTTTGGCGGATTTATGGGAGAAATGCTGCTCGACCTGAAAATCCTGCTTGAAAGAATCTTGCGGGAGTCGGAAAAGAGGAAAAGCGATGCCGGCAAATCTTGAAGAAATCGAATCACTCGTGGGTCAATCCTCCAGCGGCAGAGGAAGAGAAGCGCTTATGAAGAGGATAGCCCAGGACCCCTCCTCTCCTCTCCTCTACCGCGAAAACGATACCTTGGTCGGAATACTCGTTTTTGAAGAGGCCCCATGGGAAAGCCGGATACTCGAGAGGAAAGTGGCCAAGCTCTCGTTCATCAGAGGCGACAAACGGCTCTCGTATGACGCGCTAGTGAGTGCCGCAAGGAATCTCCTCGCTCAACTCGACGACAGAATGATGGAGGGCGGGTTCAAGATGATATCCGTCCGCGTTTCGGAGAGGAGCGCCGGCCTGATTCATGCGCTCGAGCAAAACGGATTTCGTTTCATCGAGGTCCTCTTGACTTTCCGGCACGACCTCAAGGACCTGGATGACTTCGGGGACAGCCATTTTATTCGCGCTTCAAACAAAGGCGACATCGAGGAAGTCTGCGCCGTCGCTTTCAACAGTTTCTCTTTTAGCCGCTTCCATTCTGATCCGCTGATCGCACCCGCCCAGGCCAATCTCTCTCGCGCCGAATGGGTGAGAAAGGCCTGCGAGGGATCGGCAGATGAAGTATTCGTTGCCGTCGAGGATAACACGATAGCAGGTTTTATCACTTGCCGGATTCTGTCCAATGGCGGGAATGACGCGCGAGGTATAATCGATCTTACTGCGGTGCTTCCGCAGTTTCGCGGGAGAGGAATCGGCAGCAGCCTCGTAAAGCGGGCTCAGCTCTATTTCAGGGGTAAGGCCGAGGCGGTCTCCGTCGGGACACAATCCAAGAATATCCCTTCCATCGGCCTTTACCAGAAACTGGGTTTTCGTCCTGTTTCGTCCGAGGTCACATTGCACAAGCACTATTCTCAGTAGCGCCCGACCCCGGCACGCCGGCGTCATTCCAGGTTGCCGACCGCGCCCACGGCATGGTTGGCTGTGAAAGGAATCCCCCTTAATTCGGGGACACGATGTCGCATCGTGTCCCCGAATTAAGAGAAACGGTCGCCGGTTGCTTTGCGAAAATTGACCTTCAACCCGAAACTCTTTATTAGGAGGAAAGATGAACATTCCGTTCAACAAGCCGGATATACGACAGGAGGAAATCGAGTCAGTGGTCGAGGTTCTCAAGAGCGGCTGGCTCATCCAGGGCAAATACTCGGCCCAATTCGAGGAGGAGTTCTGTAAGTTCGCCGCTTGTCGCCATGCCGCACTCGTCTCCACGTGTACGGCAGGGCTGCACCTCTCGCTCATGGCAATGGACGTGCGCGCGGGCGACGAGATTATTGTGCCGGCACAGACTCATGCGGCCACTGCTCACGTAGTCGAGCTGATGGGCGCCACGCCGGTTTTTGTGGACGTGGACAAGCATACCGCTAATACCACCGCCGACCGCATCTCGGCGGCGATTACGAAGAAGACCCGGGGTGTCATGGTTGTGCATATGTCGGGGATCGCGTGTGAGATGGACGACATCATGTCGGTGGCGGAATCGAAACGACTTTTCGTGATTGAGGACTGCGCCCATGCGTTGGGGACCTTCTATAAAGGCAAACATGCCGGAAACTTCGGCGTTTCTGGCTGCTTCTCTTTTTATCCAACCAAACATATTACGACGGGCGAAGGCGGCATGGCCATCACAAACGACGAGAAAGTATTCAGTGCGATAAAGATAACCAGGGCATTCGGCATAGATACACCGCCCGAACTGAGGGCCAAACCGGGCGTATACGATGTCAGAAAGCTGGGCAACAACTACCGCCTGACCGATTTCCAGGCCGCTTTCGGTCTGCATCAGCTCCGAAGGTTCCAGACCGGCAACCTTGCACACAGGAAAAGAATAGCAAGGAAGTATATCGGGCTGCTTGATGCCTGCCGCGACGAAGTGGCCTTCAATGAATTCATGGAAGATTGCTCTTACTTCTTCTTTCCCATTTACATAAAGAACAAGGATAGAGATCAGATTATGCTGTTCTTGAAAGAAAAAGGCGTAGGGGTCACCGTTCACTATGCCACGCCTGTTCCTCTAATGTCCTACTACAGGAACAAGTACAACCTGAAGGAGGGAATGTTCCCCAACGCCGAGTACGTCGCGAGAAAGCAGATATCGCTTCCAATGCAGCCCACCCTGCAGGACAACGAAATCGAATACATCGTCGCAATGCTGAAGGAAAAAATCTATGGGTAAGAAGTGCGTTTTCGTCAATGGCGGCTCAGGATTTATCGGATGTTTCATCTCAATCGGATTGGCCGCGCGGGGATGCCGCGTCATCGTCATCGACAAGATGGAGCAACTCGCCCAGATGCGAGAAAGCCTCTACGAGGAATTTATCAAGGCCCGGCTTGCCTTACTGAAGAAACACGATGTCAACATTGTAACTATGGACATAGAGAACTCCGACAAATACATCAAGCTCATCGAGGAGTATGATCCCTCTTGCATTTACTGCATGAACGCCGTCACAAACGTCAAATTCTGCAATGTCAACCCGAGTATCGCCATCACGGAGAACATCGCCCGCGTGGAGAACATTCTTGACTACATCAGGAAGACCAACCCGAACATACGTATTGTCTTCGCCTCCTCTTCTTCGGCATACGGCAACTTCACCAAAGACAAGATGGGTGAATCCGAGCCGCTTAAGCCGGTGAATATCTACGGCTTCTCCAAGAGAGCCAGTGAGGAGTTGATTCAGCTTTACAACAGGATTTATGGTATTCCCTACACGATCATTCGCCCGTCGGCGCCTTACGGCCCCCTTCGTGTAAATCAGACAATTACGCAAATCATCATCGAAAGAGCTCTGCGAAACGAGACAATCCAGGTGAACGGAGACGGCGAGGCCCGTCTGGATTTCACCTGCGTTTCTGACACAGCCGAGGGATTTGTTCTCGCCGGCGTCGAGGAAACCGGTCGCAACGAGATATTTAACATTGCATGTGGAGAAGCCCGCTCCATAAACGATCTCTTGAGAATCACCCGGAAATATTTTCCGACACTCAAGGTGGAATACAAGGAACAGGACAAGACTGCCGCCGAACGAGGAACGCTCGATATCGCGAAGGCGAAACAACTACTCAAGTATGCCCCGCAGTTCCCGCTCGAGACAGGTTATCCCAAATACATCGAGTGGTACCTGAACAAGGATTACACAAAAATCGACTAGGGATAGAGCCGATCTTCCCTTCTCTAGGAGGAGGGGCGCTGATTTCCCCTTTTGACACAGCGCGGCACAACCGCAACCAAGCAGCACGAATCGGGCGCGATGAATCGCGCCCCTACAGCGTTTCTTTGCTCGTGCTCCGGGAAAATCAGGGACACGACGGAGCATCATGTCCCCGATTTTCTTGATTCGTGCCTGCAGGGGCGCAATTCGTTAAGCCTTTGTAATCTACATGCGTGGGGCGTACGGAAATCACGACAGAAATTCGTGATTTCGAGTGTGAGTAGTAAAAGAAGGAAGGCGGATTTTCCCATCATCTTCTCGACCATTTTCGTTGACATATCATGCCTTTTTGTGTTAAATTAAATATGATGACGCCGGTTGGCAAAAGCGGGAACATGTGCCATCCGGCTGTATTTGTGTCAGAAGGCAATGAGGGTCTAACATTGACATCCGACCTGAAGCGGGTGGAGTCGCTCGCCTCCCACTTGAATCTCCATCATGTCAAACGTCAAGGTTTGGCCCCGATTAGAGACTAGTGTCATGTCACACTTGAGCCTGCAAGTGTGAGCGTATGGTTTTGTAGGGGCACGGCGCGCCGTGCCCCTACGGGAACCGACAAAACAGAGTTGACAGAACACTAGAGGAAATGAGGAAATAGAAAGATGATTGGCTTTACAAAACTGCTGTGCGGCGTCGCCACAATCGGCGAAGCGCTCAACTATAGTCGACAGGGAGAATCAGGCGTGCCGGCGCATATGCTCCAGTTTACGACTTCCGAGAGGCCCCTTGTGGCATGGAATACGACCCGGCGCTGTAACCTGCGCTGCCTTCATTGTTATCTTGATTCCGAGGACAAGGACTATGCAGGCGAGTTGACTACCGAGCAGGCGAAGGCAATGATAGACGACCTGGCCCAGATGGGCTCTCCCGTGCTCTTGTTTTCGGGCGGTGAGCCGCTCTTACGCAAGGACCTCTTCGAGCTCGGCGAATATACGATTTCCAAAGGCGTGCGCGCGGTTATATCATCGAATGGGACCATT
Organism: Candidatus Poribacteria bacterium; assembly: GCA_016215705.1. Lineage (GTDB taxonomy): Bacteria > Abyssobacteria > SURF-5 > SURF-5 > SURF-5 > JACRIR01. The sequence continues at coordinate 43,088 of JACRIR010000202.1, forward strand.
ATCGACGAAGCCAAGGCGAAGCGCATCGCCGAGGTCGGGTTCTCTTACGTCGGCATAAGCATCGACGGCGCCCCTGAGACGCATGACCAGTTCCGCCAAAAGAAAGGCGCGTTTGACGCCGCTATTCGCGGCATCGAAAACTGCGCGCGCGCCGGCGTTAAGGCAGGTGTCAGGCTGACCATCAACCAGCATAATTACAGGGACCTAGGGAAAGTCCTCGATATTGTCGAACACCACAAGATACCCCGCTTCTGCATGTATCATCTGGTGTACTCCGGGCGCGGCCGCGACCTCGCGAAGCAAGACCTCACACCCGAACAGAGCCGCAGGGTGTTCGAGACGCTGATCGAGAAGACGTACGACTGGCACAAGCGCGGTATCGAGACTGAGATACTAACAACCGACAATCACGCCGACGGCGTAATGCTCGAAAAACACATCCGCAGCCTTAATCCCGAAAGGGCTCTCGAGATAACCGAGCTTCAGAAGCGCCACGGCGGGTGCTCTGCCGGCAGGAAATTCGCCAATGTGGACTGGAGAGGCGACGTGCACGCATGTCAGTTCTGGAACCACGTCACCCTCGGAAACGTGAAAGAACACCGGTTCTCGGAAATCTGGACGGATGAAAACAATCCGTTTCTGCAAAAACTCAAGCACTTGCACGAACACATCCGCGGACAGCGCTGTGGCATATGCAAGTACAAGACCATATGCGGCGGCTGCCGCATTCGAGCCGAGGCGATTACCGGCGACATGTGGGGCGATGACCCTGCGTGCTTCCTCAGCGATAAAGAGATCAGGGAGTAAGTGGAGAAATCCTCCTTACAAAAGGGAGCGTCTCAGCCCTTCCATTGACAAAGGGCGGCCATTGTTGCTCCCCCTTTGAAGAAGGGGGCAGGAGACCGCCCCGTAATTCCGGAGGCGCCGATTCGTCAATTGCGGGACAGTCTCGCAGTGAAGATTCAGGCGGCATTCATGCGCATATGCTAATGTAGCGCGTCCAACGCATCTTTACTTGTGATTGGTTGCCATAAGCACTGTATTGTGTTTTGCTTATGTCAAAGAGGCCGTTGATTTCATGCCCAAAAATAAGTAGAGGAATCATAGACGCAGTGCACTAGTCATCGGACAGAAAGACCAATGTCTTAGGGGCAACTGAAGGGCGAGGCCACAATATGCGATATCCTATTTACCGTCCACGCAGGCTCAGAACAAACGAGAATCTGAGACGCCTCATCCGCGAAATAAATATCTCCGCTGACGACCTCATCATGCCTCTCTTTGTAAGACCCGGCAAAGGAGTGCGCAACAAGATATCTTCGATGCCCGGAAACTTTCAACTTTCAGTCGATGAGCTCGTGAAAGAAGGCCAGAAAGCCGTTGACCTCGGCATACCCGCTGTCATTTTATTCGGTATCCCGGAGAGAAAAGATGCGGTCGGAAGTGAAGGCTACAAGAAGGGTAATATTGTCGCCAAGGCCGTAAGCGCGCTCAAGGACAAGGTTGAGGACCTTATTGTTATCACCGACGTGTGCCTGTGCGAGTACACCGACCACGGACACTGCGGGGTCGTGAAAAAGAAGAAGGGCGGGAAAGACTTCTCCATCGACAACGATGCAACCCTCGAACTTCTTGCTAGAATGGCGCTTTCTCACGTTGAGGCCGGAGCGGATATGGTGGCTCCAAGCGACATGATGGATGGCCGTATCGGCGCCGTGAGGTCGGCGCTCGATGCCGGCGGTTTCCTCGACACCCCGATTATGGCCTATGCCGCCAAATACGCATCGGCTTTCTATGGGCCTTTCCGTGAGGCGGCCGAATCACCGCCCAAATTCGGCGACCGGCGCTCGTACCAGATGGACCCGCCGAACACGGACGAGGCAATCCGAGAGGTTGCGCTCGACATCGAGGAGGGCGCAGACATCGTGATGGTCAAACCGGCGCTTCCGTACCTCGACGTTATCTATCGGGTGAAACAGGAATTTGGATACCCCGTCGCCGCCTACAATGTCAGCGGGGAGTTCTCGCTTGTGAAAGCCGCCGCCGAGCGCAAGTGGGTGGACGAACAGAAACTGGTGATTGAAATACTTACGAGCATCAAGCGCGCCGGTGCAGACATGATTCTGACCTATCACGCGATGGAAGTCGCAAGCTGGCTGAAATGAACAGAGAGTCAAACCGCAAAGACGCAAAGAACGCGAAGACGGGCGGGAAGTCTGAACTCAGGCTGGTCGCGTGGGAGATCACGCGCTCATGCAACCTCGCTTGCATTCACTGCCGCGCCTCCGCCGAACGTGGGCCATACCCGAATGAACTCACAGCAGAGGAGTGCAGGAAGGTCCTGGACGAAATAGCCTCGTTCAGCGACCCCATAATCATCTTCACCGGCGGTGAGCCGCTTCTCCGGCGCGACATTTTTGAGATTCTGCGCCACGGCCAGAACCTCGGCCTCAAAATGACGATGGCTGTAAATGGTGTGTTGCTGGACGAAACGACGGCCCGCAAGCTCGTCGAACATGGTATCCAGCGTATAAGCATCAGCATTGACGGCGCTTCAGCCAGGACTCATGACGCATTCCGAAACGTTCCCGGCGCTTTTGATGGCGCGATGAGGGGTATCGATGCTGCGAAGAAGACCGGCCTTCCGTTCCAGATAAACTCAACCATAACCAAGCTGAACCTCGCAGAGATACCTGATATCCTCAAGCTCGCCGTGGAGGCAGAGGCGGTTGCTCACCACATATTCCTGCTCGTCCCTACGGGTCGCGGTAAAGACCTGGAAGAACAGGAGATACCGCCTGAAGAATATGAGCGGACTCTCAACTGGTTCTACGAGCAGAGAGAAAAAGTCCCGATCCAACTCAAGGCCACGTGCGCGCCACATTACTACCGCATACTTCGCGAGCGGGCAGCCAGGGAAGGCAAACAGGTCAACTTCGAGACCTACGGAATGGACGCTGTCACACGCGGCTGCCTCGGCGGTGTCGCATTCTGTTTCATCTCGCATTTGGGTACGCTTTCACCTTGCGGCTATCTCGAACTCGATTGCGGCAACGTTCGCAAAGAGGGTTTCCGCAAGGCGTGGGAGCAGTCACGGATATTCAACGAGCTTCGCGATTTCACGAAATACGAAGGCAAGTGCGGTGGATGCCGGTATCTGAAGGTATGCGGCGGCTGCCGCGCACGCGCATACGCCCGAACCGGAAACTATCTCGCTGAAGAACCCTACTGCGTTTATCCGGGGCACGAATGACCGCGCAGAAAAAACTCGAATCACGCGTGCTTGAAATCATCCAGCAAGATTTTCCTATCTCCTTGCGCCCGTACGAAGAACTTGCCCGTCAACTCGATTCAACCGAAGAAGAAGTATTCGATGCAGTGCAAGGTCTCCGCAGGAAAGGCGTCATCCGAAGGCTCGGGGGTAGCTTTGACTCTCGAAAGATCGGTTACAAGAGCACGCTGGTGGCCTTGAGTGTTCCAAGAAACCGCCTCGAGGAGGTCGTCGAGTTCGTCAATAGCTATCCGGGCGTCACGCACAACTATGAGAGGGAAGGCAAGTACAACGTATGGTTCACCCTCATTGCGGAATCGGAAAAGGCCATCGAGCAAATCATCGAGGAAATCAGGGCACACACGGGTGTCCCCGTCCTCAATCTTCCCGCAAAACACATGTTCAAAATCAAGGTTGATTTTGACCTCGGGAACACCGACGAATGAGACTGGACGCGCTGGACAAAGATATCATTAATGCCTTATCGGGCGATATTTCCGGCTCAAAGCAGCCATACAAGGATATTGCCGAACAACTAGGTGTCAGCGAAGAGGAGCTTCTCGCTCGAGTGCGCGGCTATCGGGACAAAGGCCTGTTGCGCAGAATGGGCGCGATGATCGCGCATCGTGTCGCCGGAGTGGATGCTAACGGAATGATTGTCTGGGACGTGCCCGAGGGCAAAGTCGAGGAGATAGGCTCAAAACTCGCCTCCGCGCGTGAGGTTACTCACTGCTATGCGCGCACGCGATCTCCGGAGTGGCCCTATAATCTCTATACAATGGTTCACGGACGCTCCCGCAAAATGTGTGAGCAGGTCGCCGAAAGGCTGTCGAACGAGGTGGGCATCAAGAGTTTCAAAGTGGTCTTCAGCACTCGAGAGTTCAAGAAAACCAGTCCACGTTATTTCGTGAAATGAGAATGGTATGCAGAAAAATGGGGACACGATGCGGCGAGTATATTTGTGGTGTGCAGAAGATCGGGGACACGATGCTGCATCGTGTCCCCGATCTTCTGTCTGTGCGTCCCCGATCTTCTACTTGCGACATCTTGCTTTTCGTTGAACGTTAACATGGAGGAGTCCTGCATTGGCAAACGAATCCCCCAGACGTACGCGAAGGACATCGAAATCGAATCTGTTGTGGAAGCAGGCCCAGCGGTATATGCCCGGCGGAGTGAACAGTCCCGTGCGCGCGTTCAAGGGCGTGGGCGGCGCTCCGATATTTGTTGAGCGGGGTAGAGGTTGCAAGATATGGGATGCCGACGGCAACGAATACATTGACTATGTTTGCTCGTGGGGGCCGCTGATACTCGGGCACGCCCACAAAGAAGTCGTCGCGCGTCTGAAGAAAGTCATTGAAAGCGGCACGAGTTTCGGGATACCCACGGAGCGAGAATCCGACCTGGCGCGAAAAATCATCCGCGCTGTCCCTTCAATAGAAAAGGTTCGGCTGGTAAACTCGGGCACCGAGGCGATGATGAGCGCAATAAGGCTCGCGCGAGGATATACGGGCCGTTCCGTTATCATCAAATTCGAGGGGTGCTACCATGGACACGCCGACGGTCTCCTCGTGAAGGCCGGCTCGGGCGCGACCACGCTCGGCGTGCCCACGAGCCCGGGCGTTCCCCCCGAATACGCCAATTGCACAATGACGCTTCCCTATAACGACGCTGACGCGGTCGCTTCCGCCTGTGCGGAACACGGCGGGCGAATCGCCTGCGTCATTGTCGAGCCTGTTGCGGGCAACATGGGTGTTGTCCCACCCGCGCCCGGTTTTCTGGCTTCACTTCGCGAGATTACCGAAAAATACGGGATACTGCTCGTATTCGACGAGATCATCACCGGTTTCCGTGTCGCTTACGGGGGCGCTCAGGCTCTATACAAAATCAAGCCCGATCTCACCACTCTCGGCAAGATCATCGGTGGCGGTCTGCCTGTTGGCGCTTATGGTGGCAAGGCTGAGATAATGGAGAAGATGGCGCCCGCCGGGCCCGTCTATCAAGCGGGCACGCTCGCAGGCAATCCGCTCGCGGTCGAAGCCGGCCTCGCCACTCTCGACGTGCTCTCGCGCCCCGGCACGTACAAGACCCTTGAGAAGCTCGCATCCAGGCTGGGAGACGGCCTTGTTGACGCAGCGCGGGCGGCGGGTATTCCAACGTATCACACGCGTGTCGGCTCGATGCTCTGCATGTTCTTCGCGGAGAATCCCGTCAACGATTACGAAGATGCCCTCAGGTCCGATACGCAGAGATATGCGAAATATTTCCATGAGATGCTCGGCCGTGGCGTCTATCTCGCACCGTCCCAATTCGAGGCCGCTTTTGTGTCACTGGCCCATACTGAAAGAGACATTGATAAGACAATCGAGGCAGCCGAGTTGTCTCTGGTCAATATTGTCTGACCGAGTGGCTAATATTGTTTAAGTGCGTACAAGAATGATCCTCTCTGTCATTCTCACGAAGGCGGGAATCCGGTTTTTCCACTGTCTTTCGTAGCATCCGACCACGCTTACGCGGGGCTACTTGTGGAAAAGGCGCGGTTCACACCGCTTATCATCGCGAGCGAAGCGAAGCAATCCATTTCATTCTTTGGCTTCTTCCCCCTTTTGCCTTGTTCTTTTCGTCTTTCGCCTTTCTTCAACGTTCTGGCGTGGAAAATGCTTTATTTTTTGACGCTTTTAGGCTATACTCTGGCGGATATGGTGTTTCGATTGGGCATCTGATTGTTTTCTTGGAAGAAGCAGCATACACGTTACGGTCATTGCGAACGGAACAAGGCAATCTTTCCTTTTCTTTGGTTCTTCCGTTTCACCTTGTTCCTTTCGCCTTTCGCCTTTCTTCGGAGTGAGGCGGTGTTTTTCTATGAAACTGTCTGAATTCCTCCAGCCGGAGCTCATAAAGGTCGGGTTGGAGGCCAGGGATAAGTGGGATGCCATCACCCAACTGGTCGACCTTATGGTGGCTGCCCGTAAGATAGCGCCCGAAAACCGGGGAAGAATCCTCGCCGTGGTTTTTGACAGGGAACGCTCGATGAGCACGGGAATGGAACGTGGCATCGCGATACCGCATGCGAACTCGTCGCTGATCGCAGAAGTCGTCGGAGCGCTCGGAATCTCCAGGACCGGCATCCAATTCGAGTCACTCGACGGCCAACCCGCTCAAATCATAATCCTTCTTGTGATTCCAAAAGATAAATTTCAGCAGCACGTCAGGACTTTGGCCGGAATCGCCCGGCTTCTCAACCATGAGCAAATGATCCGTGCCCTTCGAGGAGCCACGAGCGCAGCGGAAACAATGCAGATAATAAAAACCGAAGAAGAAAGAAGCCTGTCCTAACATCACAGATGAACCCTGCAATCGAAGCCCTACTGCGACGCGATGCTCTCCTTCTCATGTGGGAGTTGCGAGCCGTTTGGCTCACTATTGCTCTCTATCTTGGCTCGTTGCTGCTTTATCTCGCCTGGTTCTTCACACCAAGTCATAAGATCGGTCGAGTGGCCTCGAAGCTGCTGCTTGCGGGCACATTGTTGCTTTCCGGAATAATCATCCTTCGCACAATCGAAGGAAGACGGCCACCGTACCAGACCCTTTACGAAAGCCTATTATGGTTCGCATGGTCAGCGGCAATCACGTACCTTGTCGTCGAGAGACGATTTGACCGCATATTTTCCGCCGGATTCCCGGTAACGGCCATCGCCGTCGCGGCGTGCCTGTACGCGGTACTCGGCAGAGACCCGGCCATCGAGCCGCTCTTTCCCGCCCTTCAGAGCGACTGGTTCATATGGCACGTCGTGATAGCGTTCGCCTCGTACGCAGTATTTGTCGTGTCATTCTCGATAGAACTCAGCCACGTGGTTCTCACAGGAGTGCTTCCGCCAGGCGCCCTTGCCAAATATGGAATGGATGCCGAGGGGGCTGCGCGCTTCCACCGCGCGGCCCATCAGTTAGTCCTCTTCGGGTTTCCGCTCCTGACATTCGGAATAGTCTCGGGCGCCGCGTGGGCGGAACAAGCATGGGGACGCTATTGGTCTTGGGACCCGAAGGAAACATGGTCGCTGATTACGTGGACGGCCTATGTGCTGTATTTGCACGCGATGACAATGGCAAAATGGAGAGGAAGCCGGGCCTCCGCCCTCAACATACTAGGCTTCGTGTGTATGGTTATGACGTTTTTGGGAGTAAGCTGGATCGCAAAACTTCTCGGAATCCCAAGCCTGCACGCATACTCCATCTGAAAACGCAAAGGCGAAGGGACTGCGGATTGTCTCTTTTACGCTTCCTCACAAACGCCCATTCTGTCTGAACCATTCGATGGCGCTCTTGATTGACTCGCGGATGGGTGTTTGCGGCATGCCGAGTTCCTTCACGGCCTTCGAGGAGTCCCAGAAGGAGTACTCGCTGCCCACGCGCACCCACGCGGCGGTGGTCACGGGCGGTTTGCGCGTGATTTCAGCGAGGAGTTGGTATAGATAACCGGACGCGACCGCGGCCAGTTTGGGGATTTTCATTGACGGCGATTTGCCACCACCTATTTGCGCAATCAAATCGAAGTATTCTTTAACCGACACGTTCGTGTTTCCGAGGACGTATTTTTCGCCCGGCCGTCCCTTTTCCATCGCCAGCACATGGCCTTTTGCAGTGTCTCCGATGTCAGACACATTGATGCCACCATCAACGTAGGCCGGCAGCTTTCCCTTGATTATGTTGATAATAAGCTGACCGTTGGGCGTGGGCGCGACGTCGCGAGGGCCGCAGGGGTTCGTCGGATTCACGATCACGACGGGCAGTCCGCGTTTGAAGTAATCGAGCGCGACCTGTTCGGCATGGAATTTTGAGATGTAGTAGTTGTCTTTCGTACGCCAGAGATTGAACTGGGCCGACTCATCGGCGGGGCGCTCTTTTCCGTGGGCCCCAAGCGCAGCGACGGAACTTGTGTATACGACTTTCTTTATTTTTTTCTGGAGACATGCCTCGAATACGTTCTTACTGCCCTGGACATTCACCCAATGCATCATTCGCGGTTCCGGCAGCCAGATGGCATATATGGCCGCGAGATGGAAAACGCGGTCGCATCCTTCGAGCGCATCCGTCACCGAATGGAAGTCTGTGATGTCTCCGTAAGCCAATTCGGCGTCAAGTCCCTCCAGGTTGCGAAGATCGTCCGTCTTCCTGGCGAGAACCTTGATCCGATTCGCCTTCCGTGTGAGAAGTTCTCTTATGACAGCAGAGCCGATGTATCCGGAGCCTCCGGTGACGAGGATTTTCATACGCGATCTCCCGCTGTTAGCGATTAAGCTTGCTTCACCCACATGCCAAACGCTACAAACTTAACATGTGCCTTCGGAGAAGTCAATCTCTTTTCACATCGCCAACAGGGTTCAGGCCCCTCTTTGAGGTGATCCATCAGGCCGACTCCACCGGCTATTTATGCGCTTCTCTCCTCCTGAATTATTGTGAGTTTACCGATTGCCTGTTCCGGGCAATCGCGTATGTTCTATTCGACAGCAATCGAAATCTTCTTCGGCAGCACTTCCTTCTTCTTGTATATCGTCAGCGTGAGGACTCCCCTATCCACTTTGGCGTCCACTTTCGAGGTGTCCAACTCGTGGCCGAGCGCGAATGTTCTCGCAAAGTCGGCCTGGTCACTCTCGGCATAAACCAATCTCAACCGTGAATCTATGGTCTTGCGCTTTCCTCTGATCGTAAGCTCGTCGCCTTCGACATTAATTTCGAAGTCTTCTTTAGCGATTCCGGGCATCTCCGCCCGGAGCACTACAGCGTCGCCTTGCTCAAGTATCTCGACCCTCGGAGCCCTGTATCGCTCGTTGCCTCGTTCCTCCCCTCGTCCGAACATTGTCATGTGCCTCCTTTTTTAATGGGGGGGGCTTGAAATTTGAATTAACGGAAATAGATCGTGGCAAGCAGACCTTTAATTCAAATTTCAAGAATCCACGCAAATTCCTTGAAGAAAGGGCGCAGCATGCTGCGACCTTTCTTACACTTGCTTGTGTACTTTTTCCTGGTTAAGGAATAGCCGCAAGAGGAGCCGGCTTCTTCCATCAATCCACCTTCACTTTGATTTGTTTCGGCTTGGCCTCTTCCTTCTTGGGCAACTCAATTTCGAGAATGC
>JACRIR010000210.1 GCA_016215705.1 Candidatus Poribacteria bacterium
AAGGGGGCCACGTCGTGCCCGTCTTGTAGGAAGGCGCGGCATAGGCCGGCAACCATGACGCTCTTGCCGACGTTCGAGCCGGTTCCTTGTATCATCAACGGTTTCGCGAAACGTGTCATTGCCATTCCTTGAAATATTGACAGATATATGGTATGCGGAGTCGCAACAGTAACGCTGGTATTGTAATCGAAACCGGAGACCCAAATCCAGGGAGGGTACGGTTTGGGGGGAGAAGAAAAAAGCGGGGGAAAAGGAAAGACAAACCAGGGTTTGAAGTTTACGGCCCGTTGCCCAAATGGTAATAGCCGTTTGTCATTCTGTGTTTGCCATTCTAAGTGATCTGTTTGTCATTCTAAGTGATCTGTTTGTCATTCTATGTTTGCCATTCTATGTTTGCCATTCTAAGTGAGCCGTTTGCCATTCTAAGCGAGCCGTTTGTCATTCTGAGCAATCTGTTTGCCATTCTATGTTTGCCATTCTAAGCGAGCCGTTTGTCATTCTGAGCGAGCCGTTTGTCATTCTGAGCGAGCCGTTTGTCATTCTGAGCAATCTGTTTGCCATTCTATGTTTGCCATTCTAAGTGAGCCGCTTGTCATTCTGAGCGAGCTGTTTGTCATTCTGAGCGAAGCGAAGAATCTCTGTTTACAGGTCACAAATTTGCAGGAAAACGAGGAGATTCTTCGTCGCCTCGCTCCTCAGAATGACAACCCTAACAGCACTGTGAAGCTCAATTTCATTTGGGCAACAGGCCGTTTAGGATTGAAACAGGCGTGGGGGATAGACGTCCCCGATCGCGTTTTGACTTTTTGAGAATTGCTTGGTATAATTTTTGCACTAAATCAGGTTCCCGACGGCAGAAACGCTATATCTTGCTACATGGGAATTCAGGAAGCACAAGTCACATGGCAAAATTTTCCTTCAACCCTATAAAATGGTTCAGAAGAAAACGCCGGCCTCCGCAGCCGGCTCAATCAAACGCGCCCGCCTCGCTTAAAGCGCCTGTTCAGCCGAGGAAGAGCGGCGACCTCTTCATGCAGCTTATCACCGTTCAAAAGAACCTCCAATCGATGGAGCTCGCGGTCCGCCAACAAATAGACACTTCGTGGCTCGTGCAAAAGACCTCCAACCAGATGGCGACTCTCAAGCGACAGGCGGAAACCGTCGGAGAAGAGGAATTGGCGCAGGCTGCCGGCCAGCTTTCGGCGTATTTCGAGACAGTATCCGAAGGAAGGCTCGTTTTTTCCGAGGAAGGCGTGGCGCTGGTGCGTGAGTTCGTTGCCATATTCAAAGATGCAATCGGCGACGCGGCTCCCGGCATTCGCATGCTTGACCACGGGAAGTTGGAATCGTGGAACTGGCAATATCAGGCGCTCATGGCTCAGATGAAGCCCATCGAGGAGACCCAAACCCCGGCGCAAGGTGAGACCGCCACGCTTGAACGCGCCGCACACAATGACACAGATGCGCAAGTCGGTAACTTTTCGATCGGTGAAACCGAACAGCCGAGTGTGGTCAAGGATGACGCCGAAAAGGGATTGCCGAAGGAGATATACGATCCGGCTCTCAATGACCTTGTCGCCGGGAAACCCGATTTCGCGTTTCCGAAGGCCGAAGATTTCTCTGCGGCAAGCCCGTCTCCGGGGATCGAATCTGTTCGGCAAGACGAACTTTCCGATACTCCCTCAGTTGACTCACTTCCGCCTTACGACCCGACCGATGAGGCGCGGGTGCGTGATGTAGTGATTTCAGACTCGGAAATAAGGAGTCCGCGCGGGCGTATGGACAGCGGCCATACAGTCTCGACGCCGTCATTCGCCGACCGCGGACCCGGCGCGCAACGGAGCGTTGCGCCCGAGGCTGATCCTCCAAAGCTGACCCCAGGCAAGATGGAAGCAGAGTCGGTCAAGTCGCCCGTCCAGTTGGAAGAGGTGGAACGCCTGAAGAGAAAACTGTTTGACCTCCACGAGGAACAGGAAACGCTCTCATGGAGGATGAACGGAATATTGGGCGGCCTCAAGAAAGCGGTCAAGAGTGAACAAGCGGCGCAAAGCGAGTCAACGCGCGCCGACGGCCTCGATACTCAGGAAATGGAAGACATTATTTTTATCGGGCGCAAGAAAGGGTAGTGGTTTGTCAACTGCGACCGCTTCCTGAATTTTGTTGCAATGCTCCCCCTTTGAAAAAGGGGGACAAAGGGGGATTTGAGAAGTGGCAGAAGTCATAGCGACACAAGCGTCTAAATCCCCCCTTACCCCCCTTTGCAAAGGGGGGAGAACGTCGCCGAATCAATGCATCTTATTTAAGAAACGCGATACCAGTTGGGTTATAGCTGGAGAACCGACCGATGGAGAAAAGCGGCGCCGATAACTCGCGCCGAATCGTCACGATCGCCGGCTGTAAGGGCGGGGTCGGAAAGAGCGTGATAGCTTGCTCAATCGCTCTCGAAATGGGCAGGCTGGGCAAAGACGTCATCCTCGTGGACGCCGATCTTGGCGGCGCCAACCTTCATACCTACCTGGGAATCCGCTCGCCGAAGTATGTGATAAGCGATTTTCTCTCACGCCGCCTGAAAACAATAGAAGAGACCGTGCTTGCAACCGACTACCAGGGAGTGCGCCTGATTAGCAGCGCGGGAAACGTTCCCAGCCAGGCCAACCCGAAATTTGCCCAAAAGGCGAAACTTATCAACAGCCTGCGTTCATTAAAAGCCGACTGCATTGTCGTCGACATCGGCGCAGGAAGCTCGTATGACGTGATGGATTTCTTCTCGATGACCGACGACGGCATCCTCGTAACCACTCCCGAGCCGAGTTCCATCGTCAATAGCTACGGCTTCGTCAAGAACGTGCTTTACAGAAAGCTCAGCCTCGCCTTCCGGCAGTACTCACTCGTAACAGAATTACTGAAACGCGGAATGAACCCGGACGGGAACGACGGAATCTCGTCGATTCCCGATCTTATGGCCGAGTTGGAGAGAGTGAGCCCCGAGTGCCGGCTTAAGGCAAAGGAGATGTTATCGCATTTCATTCCCGGAATCATCGTTAACATGACCGCGTCGGAGAGCGATCTCAGGGAAGGCGAGAAACTGAAGGCTATCATCAACAAGTTTCTGTCGATCGAGGCCCGCTGCATAGGACACGTCGTAGAGGACCCGGTTCTGAGGATTTCAGCAAAGAGAATGATACCGTTTGTGGTGTTTGCGCCTGACTGCAGGGCGACGACGTGCGTGAAGGAGATAGCGCGGAGGCTGACGTCAGCCACGCGCGAGCAAGTCCGGGCCGCTCCACAGGACGACGAACAAGCACTTGGCTCCGGACGAAGCATGACCGCGGCATGCCAATAGAAGAAAAAGTCGGCAACTACAGAATTCTCTCGCCAATCGCCACAGGCGGAATGGGCAGAGTCTTCCTCGCCAGAGAAGAAACGACTGGTCGCCACTTTGCCATCAAGGTCCTGCCCGAACATTTCCTCGAAGATCGCAAACGCTCTCAATATCTCGAGCGCGAAGTGAAGCTGGCGAAAAGACTCAAACACCCCAACGTCATAGACATTTACGGACTCTACGTGCAAAACGGGGTCGGCTATCTGCTGATGGAACTCATGGACGGTGGAAACCTCCGCCCCTATATCGAGGCCCACAGCCTGAGCCTGTACGACAGCCTCAACGTCATCCTGAAAATATGCGCCGGCCTCCACTACATCCACAACCACAAACTTGAGGACGGCCGTTTTTACAGCATCATTCACCGTGACATCAAACCGGAGAACATCCTGCTGTCCAAAGACGGTAGACTCAAGGTGGCCGATTTCGGGCTCAGCGTCGCCGAAGATTTCTGGAGCCTGCGTGGCCCGAAATCGCGCGCAGGCACGCTCTTTTATATGTCGCCCGAGCAGCTTCGCGGAAAATCGCTCGACATCCGGACGGACATTTTTTCGCTCGGGCTGGTGATGTACGAATTGCTGGCCGGGCAATTGCCATATAAGACACAGGACAAAGAGCTCTATGCAAAAATGATAGTCAGCAAAAAGAACAGGCCGCAGCCTCCCTCCTATGTCAACAAGCAGATACCGCGCAATCTCGACGAGAT
>JACRIR010000211.1 GCA_016215705.1 Candidatus Poribacteria bacterium
ACCGTGCGCTTTAACGGCCAAGCTTGAGCGCGGCGGCGCGTTAGCGGCGACGTCGGCGAAGAACGAATCGGCTTGAGGGCACGTGGCGTCCTTCGGATAGACCGCAACCAAGCCGGTTTCCTCCAGCCCGCGCTCGCGCAAACCGCTCAACGACGCGCGCGTTGGGTGAAAGTATTTCTGGGAGATTTCGCGGTTGTTGGGCTGATCCGAATCGTCGGCAATGATCGGCGACGCCAGAGCCAACAACAGCACAAGAAAAAGCAAACGCATCCTATTTTTAGTCATTTAGTAACGTAGAATTCACGGGCGGCCGAAGGCGATACCGTGCAATGACAAGTTAGACTAAGCGCCCCCATATTCCATCTTAATGCGTTAGTGGCAAACGAAGCATACGGTCAATCTCGGAGGTGAAATGGTCAATTGTCGCGGCATCTAGGTAGCGGGAGTAGAGTGTCGGCGCGATCATCTTGGCTCTTTGCACTACGTTGGACGGCACGCCTCGAAAGAATCGGAGGTTAAACGTGTCATCGATGATGGTCCGAAGCGAATATGATGACCGTGTTCTAGCAACAGAAATAATCGGGTAGGATTTCGGTTGGACTCCAGTGCGGCAAAGGTCGTGATAGAGGAGTAGTTCTCCCCCGTAATTCCCCACCCCCGAGAAGTCGATAGAGTGGAGTAAATCGGAACGGACAACATACAACCCGCTCTGAACGTCCGGATACTGTGTCGCCTCAGGACGTACTTCATCCAACACTATTAGGAGCAGAGTGTTGGTGAAGATTTCCAAATAAAGCCGTGAATTCGGTGACAATTGATCCGCAGCCCCCAAGGCTATTCTGTCTCTCTCTCCCACCAAGAACGCCACTTCTTCCCGAGCGCAATACGTGCACAGGCCCTGCAGGCTGTCAGCAGCAATGGAATTGTCTGCGTCCAACAACATCACGGGTTCAGAGTCGATTGGAATTGAAGCAACGGCCTCACGGACTGCTCCCCACTTCTTCAAGGGCGTATCGAAGTGCGACCAGTGTAATGCTCGCAGGTGGTTGTAATCGGGAAGTGTCGGACGCATTCCTTGCGTGACGAGAAACAATTCGGCATTGGAGTTGGACGGGATTGCCCGAATCGTGCGGTCTAATAATACGACTGACTCGTCGTCCGTAACCAGAGCTGGAACGATAATCTTCATTGTTCAAATCGGTTTTAGCTCAACAAGGTCGAAGTCCTTCCACTTGACCTGGTCGATCGGGACGCCGAGTCCATCTGGCGCAACCTCGATCTCAACAAGTTGCGCAAAGCATTTTAGCCCCGAGGCTCTCACCCGCTCTTGAAATTCATCGAGTAGCGACACCTCGGCAGCGGCTAGAGTTCCATGCATGTGGATTCCTGCGAGCAACAACTTCCACTGGTTACCGTGATAGCTTCTACGGACTATGACGCCATAGTCTCTAGTTACCTTGGTGTCTTCATGGTTGCATGTCATCGGTTTGTTCTTATAGAGGAAATGCGAATGTCCGGCTGAATTGGGGACATATTTCATGTGCTCGAGATTGCTCAGCAACCTCTCGCTCAGCGCGTTGTGTGCGTTGCTGCCGATGAGCAGATGAGACTTAGCATCGGTCGGATAATCGTAAAACTGGCTTATATCTAGTTCTACCGAACAGGCGTGCAGCGCATCTGTGACCTTAATGAGGGCTATCGCCTCAGCGGAGTGTACGTACTGCCTTAGACTTGATGGCTCCGCCAAGCCTTCAACCTTGTTGATGCGAGAGCAGTTTACGGATACGCGTGGCTTCTCAATCGGCGCGCGACCGAGCAACAAGTAGTTCAAGAGCAGCGCTGATTCGTTAATTGCGTCAAACGGGAAAACATGGCGCAAGAGGGAAAGGCGCTTCTTGGCCAGCCTATACTCACCGTACCGTTCAAGGGTATAGCCAGCACCGAAGCCGAGCAGTCCGTGAACTAGCACATCCCACATGTCATTGCTCCAAAATTTTATCTTGAGGACTAACGTTTGACATAAGGGGCAGACAAAAAGCGCAGCTTTTTGGGCGTCCCTCTCGATGGATTAGTTAGAGCGAAATACACCTTTAAGCACCTCTTTTACGGGTTCCAGATAGAGGAAATAGGGACATTCTACTTTCTAAGGTAGCCTGTACCAGAATCAGAATATTGCCACGTTTCAACCGGCCACGGTTTTCCGGGAAGGGCTACCAAATCCGCTTCACGCCGTATTTGCGGAACACCGGATCGGCCGTCACCACGGGCAGCTTTTCTTCCAGCGCCTGGGCGATAAGCAGACGGTCGAAGGGATCGCGGTGGTGCATCGCCAGGGTTCCGACCCGTCCGATGTGCGCCAAGCCGATATCGAGCAACCGGAAGCCGTTGGCCGCGGCATGTTCAACTGCGTAGCGGCGCACCGGTAGCGCAAGCCTCAGTTTGCCGAGGCTGATCTTTATCGCTAGTTCCCAGACGCTGGCCAGACTGAGCAGGCATTCGTTGTCTGGGTTGGCGAGCGCGTTCCGAGCCTTGGCCGAAACTGCGCGGTCGCCTTCG
>JACRIR010000204.1 GCA_016215705.1 Candidatus Poribacteria bacterium
CGGATCGTTTCAACACACGTGTGGGCTTTGTCAGGAGTGTAGACGCGACCCCTTTGTTTTTCCAAAGTCAAGGGAAGAGGGCTGATGGCCTTGAGGCGAAAGGGCAAAGGCGAAAGGGAAAGCCTCACCACTAAGATCACGAAGCGAGGATATGAAAAGGCGAAAGATGCAGTGCGATTTGGATTAGTCGCTACAGCAGCTTCTTGAATTCCTCTGTGTTGCTCATGTTCGAAATCTTGAATTCTTGTCACTCTTGTCCAAGACAATTAAGAACAATGTCACGAATCTTGTGAAACTACGGTGTTTTTCGGAATATCTCATAAGACCAGACCTCTTTATGACTGGTTTAGGAAGAGAAACAAATTCCAATGCTTTCTTAACCACGGGGAGCACGGAGAGCACGGTGAAAAACCATGACTTCTCGGCGAATCTTCTTTTTGTCGATGATTCTCTCTTTGCGTCCTCTGCGCCTCTGTTGTGAAAGAAAGCCGTTTCGGACAGCAGTGAATTCTTGTTGTGATTTCTTTTTGTAAGGGCGACCCACCGAGTCGCCCCTACGGAAATGTTGCACGTGTCACTCTGTTAGGCGATTCTGCTTCTTCTTGTTCGGTTGCGGCTTCGCCGCGCTAGGCTGAGGTCTGCGTGTTTTACAATCCCAGCCGTTGTAAGGGAGTTGACCGGATTCTCCCTCGAGATGGTTATAGCCCTTACCGCTCTTTCATTTTGATAAAAGCGGCTTTTGCAGTATAATTAGACATTGCTTTTACTTCGATTACGGTTTAGAGGAATAGGTATTCTTTGTTTTCCTGCCACAACTCCTGCAGAATTGGGCGCAGTCAATCCGCTTTTGGGGAAAGAAAGAAGAAACAACAAAAGGCATTCTTAACCGCAGATGCACGCCGATGAACGCGGATTTGGGAAAAGGAGATCACGACAGAAATTCCCTGCTGTCCAAAACAAAAGAATCTGAACCGCAGAGGACGCTGAGGTTCGCAGAGGAAAAGCAAAAAAGATAAGACATCCGCGTTCCTCTGCGCCCTCTGCGGTTGATGATTCGTGTAGTTCGTTTCATTCTTATTATCCTTGACGAAGAGGTTTCCTTTGCAGAAAGAATTGTCTTCGCTTTACAGTATCAGGTTTTTTGACGATTCTATTCTGTTATTTTGGACAAGAGTGACAGAAATTCATGATTTCGAACGTGAGTAGTACGGATTAGCACGGATGTAGGGAAAGAAGAAGAAACAACAAAAGGCATTCTTGACCGCAGATACACGCAGATTAACACGGATTTGGGGAAAGAAGAAGAAAAGAGAATCACGACAAGAATTCATGATTCTGATATTGAGCAGTACGGAGGGCGGGAAGTTGGCTGAGAGTAAGTGTGTTCGGTCTGTGCGCGCTTATAGATACAAGCATGCCCTCAGCACGTTGGTTGTCGCCGCAGCTTTATTGGCGGCATTCTCGGGCGACGCGCACGCTTACATCGGGCCGGGGGCGGGCTTTGCCTTTCTCTCGTCATTCTTCGTCCTTTTCCTGACCTTTCTCATGGCCTTCATCTCGATTGTGCTTTGGCCGGTGCGATATCTGTTCGGCGGGATGCGGAAGAAGAAGGCATACAGCCGCAGTCGCGCGAACCGGGTGGTCATCATGGGACTGGACGGTCTTGATCCGAATCTGGTTGACAAGTTTATCGGGGAAGGGAAACTGCCCAACTTCGCAGGACTAAAGGAAAACGGAACCTACTCCCGGCTGAACACAACGTGTCCTCCGATCTCGCCGGTGGCATGGTCTTCGTTCATGACGGGCGCCAATCCCGGTCGCCACAACATATATGATTTCCTCACACGCGATAAGAGAACGTATTTCCCCGACCTCTCTTCGGCCCACATAGGGAAGGCGCGCAGGACCCTTTCGCTGGGGAAGTACGCAATTCCTCTCGGAAAACCCGAAATAAAGCTTCTGCGGAAGAGCAAGCCCTTTTGGAGCATTCTCGGCGAGCACGGGATATTCTCGACGGTGCTCAGGGTTCCCATCACTTTCCCACCGGAGAAATTCGACGGAGTGATGCTTTCGGCCATGTGCGTGCCGGACCTCAGAGGGACTCAAGGGAGTTTTACTCATTATACGACGCGGAAACGCGATGATCATGCTTATACCGGCGGAACCGAGATCAAGGTGGATCGCGTCGGTGAGAAGATTCGGTCGCACATCTCCGGCCCGGAGAATACGCTGCTGAGGAAGCCTTCGGAAATGCGGCTTCCCTTCGAGGTTACTCTTGGCAAAGACGAAGCCGATCTTTCGCTTGACGGCCAACAAGTGAAGTTGCAGAAGGGAGAATACTCCGATTGGGTCCGGCTTGCGTTCAAGGCGGCGCCCGGCGTCAAGGTTTATGGCATTTGCCGATTCCTCCTCAAGGAAACCAATCCCGATTTTGCGCTTTATATGACCCCCATCAATATCGACCCGTCCAAGCCCGCTCTGCCCATCTCGCACCCGTTCATTTACTCGATATATCTTTCCAAGTTGCTGGATAGATATGCGACTTTGGGTCTGGCCGAGGACACGTGGGCCATCAACGAGCGTATTATAGATGAACGGGCATTCGAAACGCAGTGCTACCTGATTCAACAGGAACGCGAGAGAATGTTCTTCAACGCTTTGGATAAGACTCGGCGCGGCCTTTGCGTGTGCGTGTTCGATATCACCGACCGAATCCAGCACTTGTTCTGGCGGTACTTCGAGCCGGACCATCCAGCCAACCGCGACAAAGACACGGAGAACTTCAAAGGCACAATCGAGAAACTCTACATGGAGATGGACAAGCTCGTGGGGAAGGCGCTCGAGCAGATGAATGACAAGGATGCCCTCATTATAATGTCCGATCACGGTTTCGCCTCATTCCGCAGGGGTGTCAACCTCAACACGTGGCTTCATTTGAACGGATATCTCCGACTGAAGGACGGCGCGACGGGCGGCGAATGGTTCAAAGGGGTCGACTGGCCGAACACGCGCGCTTTCGCAGTCGGATTGGGCGGCGTGTATCTCAACATGAAGGGACGTGAGGCTCATGGGGCCGTGGAACCGGGCGAGCAGGCTGAACTGCTGAAGCGTGAGTTAATCGGCAAACTGGTCGGCCTGAAAGACGAAGAAAACGGCCACGTTGGTATCCGCTCAATGCACGACGGCGCAAAAACATATGCGGGACCTTACAAAGATAACGCTCCGGACCTCATTGTGGGCTATAATGCGGGCTACAGGGCTTCATGGGAATCCGTTATAGGTACGGTGACCGGCACAGTGTTCGACGACAACACGAAAAGCTGGAGCGGAGACCATTGCATCGACCCGGCGCTTGTTCCCGGAGTGTTTTTCTCGAATTGGAAAATGCGCGGCGGGGATAAGCATATAATGGACGTGGCCCCGACGGTTCTCGATATTTTCGGGATTCAGCCGCCGGCGCATATGGATGGCAAATCGCTTCTCATGGAGGCATAGCCGCAACCAACCGAAGAAGAAGAAACTTTGGATCACGAATTTCACGAATAGAACGAATCACACGAAGTAATATGAAGAAAAGAAAGAAGAAAAAGAAAGAAACATTGTTAGCCACGGATGAACGCAGATGAACGCGGATTTGCAGGAAGAAGAAAAAGAAGAGTTATTTGGAACACGAATTATGCAAGTGGCACGGCGCGCCGTGCCCCTACGGGCGATATTGCGTCGAAATGTGATCTGCGGGGTAAATCCCCCCTCCCCCCCTTTGCAAAGGGGGGATAAGAATAAGGCTTTGCAAAAGGATGGTGGGAGGGTTGGTCTTAAGAATGGGGTTTTGCAAAGGGATGGTGGGAGGGTTGATTTTAAGAATGGGGTTTTACGAAAGGACGGCATGAGGATCGTTTTCCGTAGGGGCGGTTCGCAAACCGCCTACACACACAAGCTGTCGAGCAGACTGCTCATCTTGCCGTTTCTTGCGGCGATTGCGGTGTCAATTATCGTGGGTATGTCGCTGTCATCATGCGGCGCCGGAAACGCCAATCCCTCGAAGAAAGTGATTGTCCTCGGCATCGATGGAATGGACCCTAACATCCTTGACAGGCTGATGGCAGATGGCAAGATGCCCAACTTTGCAGAACTCGCCCGAAGCGGCTCGTATACCCGCCTGGGCACGAGCATACCACCGCAAAGTCCGGTCGCATGGTCCGATTTCATAACGGGGATGGACCCGGGCGGCCATTCCATTTTTGATTTCATTCATCGGGAGCCGGGGGCTTATCTGCCGTATCTCTCGACGAGCAAGGCAGCGCCTTCAAAACACAGCATATCCCTCGGCGAGTGGGTGATTCCGCTTTCGAGCGGCTCGACGGACCTCCTGCGCAAGGGAACCGCTTTCTGGCAGATTCTTGAGGCTCGAGGGACGCCGACGACCGTCATCAAGGTACCGGCAAATTTTCCGCCGGCCGAGTCTCGAGGCCGCTCGCTTTCGGGGATGGGCACGCCTGATATTCTCGGCACGTACGGAACATTCTCTTTCTATACGGATAACCCGGAAAAATTCGAGAATGAGGACGTCACGGGCGGCGAGGTTTATCCGGTTGAGGTTGTCGACAATATGGTCAAGAGCCGCATCATCGGTCCCAGGAATGCGTTCAGGAAGGATCAGCCGAAGATAACAATCGACTTCAGCGTATACATCGACCCTGAGAATTCCGTGGCGAAAGTGGTAGTTCAGAATAAAGAGATACTGGTCAACGTGGGCGAGTGGAGCGATTGGATACACGTGAAGTTCACAGCCGTTCCTTTCTTACAGAGCGTGAGCGGCATTTGCAGGTTCTATCTGAAAGAAGTTCGCCCTGCGTTCGCCCTGTATGTGACTCCGATCAACATCGACCCCTTGGACCCAGCCTTGCCGATATCGACGCCCGGAAACTATTCGGCCGAACTGGCGGAAGAAGTGGGTTGTTTCTACACACAGGGCATGCCCGCCGACACGAAGGCATTTTCCGTGGACGCGCTCGGCGTAAAGGACTATCTTTCGCAGGCCCGGATCGTGCTGCACGAGAGCGTCGCAATGTACGAGCATGTGTTCGAGACCTTCGATTCGGGGCTCCTATTCTTCTATTTTTCCAGCTTGGACCAGAACTCGCACATGTTGTGGTGGCTGATAGACCCGAAACATCCGATGTACGATGCGAAGCCGGCGAAAGAGTATGGACATTTCCTCGACGATCTTTACATTGAAATGGATAAAGTCCTGGGAAAGGCGCAAAAGAAAGTCGACGCCAACACTACGCTCATAGTATTGTCCGACCATGGATTCGCTGCGTTTTACCGGACGTTCGGCCTAAACACGTGGCTCAAGGAGAACGGCTACGTCACTCTTCTTGATGACAGCGAGGGCGAGTTCTATTCGAATGTGGACTGGGAACACACGCGCGCTTACGGGCTGGGCCTGAACGGACTGTACGTCAACGAGCGAGGTCGCGAGGGAAGCGGAATCGTCGAGCCGTCCGAAAAGGACAACCTCCTGGACGAGATCGAGAGGAAGCTTCTTGCAGTGCGGGACTCAAAGACGGGCGAGCAAGTGGTTCTGCGCCTCTACAAAACCAAAGACGTATACACGAACCCCGACGCGAGCGTTGCCCCCGACGCGATTGTCGGGTATAACAGGAACTACCGGGCGTCATGGGAAACCGCCCTGGGCTCTTTCCCGAAGGAAATATTCCTGGATAACGATGACAGGTGGAGCGGCGACCACTGCATCGCGGCCGAATTGGTGCCTGGTGTCCTCTTGAGTAACCGAAAGGTGAGAATAGCTGACCCGGTGTTGCGCGATCTTACGCCAACAATACTTGCTGAATTCGGCATTGAACCGCCGCGCCAAATGACCGGCCGGCCAATATTTTAGCCAAAGGAGGACCAATGTTCGGCTCCAGAATTAAACTTGACAAAGATCTTTTGAAAAAAGTGAAGCGCTATTCCGAGATCGCCGGCTATTCCTCGGTCGAAGAGTTCATTACGCATGCGCTCGAAAGAGAGATCGAGCGACTCGAGGAGTCCGATTCGGAAGAGGAGATCAAGAAGAAGCTCAAGGGGCTTGGGTACATCTCGTAGCGCGGAACGGCCGCAACAAGCTTCGGGGACAGTCCCTATTCTACGGCCTAAAGAACTCGGCCCGTAAATAGGGACAGTCCCTGAAGCGGCCCATCACGCCGAAGCCATTCAACTCATGAAAGAAGACGGCATGAGAATCACGACGGGAATTCACGATTTGGAGCTTGAGTAGCATAAAGAACACATGCAATTCATAGGCGACAACATCACGCGAGCGTTCGACGTTGCTCTCTCTCCATTCGGCGCCGTCTCTCCGCTGTGGGGACTTCTCGCGGTCTCTATCGTCACGGGAGTCATCATGGTCCTGGTTTTCAAGCACACGTCAAACCAGCAGGCCATCCGAAAAACAAAAGACAAGATCAGCGCGCATTTCCTTGAAGTGCGTCTGTTCAAGGATGACCTTGCGTTGATGCTCGATTCCCAGATACGGATACTCCGGTGCACGCTGACATATATGAAATATTCGGTCGCGCCGATGCTCGTTATGATCGTTCCCGTGATTCTGATCATGGCGCAACTCGGAATCCGCTACGATCGCCGCGCGCTCAAGCCCGGCGAGAACGCCATCGTGAAAGTGACGTGTGACGACAGCGTTTCAATTGGAGATATTCCTGTGTCCGTGGAAACCGCTGACGGCCTGAGGCTGGAGACGCCGCTATTGCATATCCCGGCGCAGCGAGAAGTCGATTTCCGCGTGGGGGCCGTGACGGAAGGCGAACACGCAGTGTCAGTTCGTTTCGGCGACGAGCAACTCAAAACGCCGATAATCGTCTCGAATAAGGTGCAGCGCGTCTACCCGGTCCGCAGCCGTCCGGGCCTTATGGCGGCTGTACTTGCGCCCGGTCAACGCCCGCTGCCCGACAGTTCAAAACTGAAAGAAATCAGGATCGAATTCCCATCGCAGGAGCTTGCCGTCTTTGGTTGGCGGACGAACTGGCTGGTCATCTTCTTCGTCGCCTCGATACTAGCAGGCTATCTGCTCAAAGGCGTGTTCAAAGTCAGCCTCTGACTCACCCCGAAAGTCGCAAAGGACGACGGCCAGGTCAGTCTATTGAGAAGGGCGGATCATGAATGCCACTGACGGTGAAGAAAACCAGGTGAGAAGTCAGTGGAATCCGCGGGTTCCCGATTCTACGATAGATGCGGCTCGATGAGTTTCCTGAATTCCTCTTCGGAGATGATCTTGACGCCAAGTTCTCTGGCCTTGTCGTACTTGCTGCCCGGTTCCCCGCCTGCGACTACATAACTTGTCTGCCTGCTTACACTCGAGGAGGCTCGCCCGCCAAGTCGCTCGACCAGCTTCTGCGCCTCGTCCCGCTTGAAATGCAGGAGAGCGCCGGTAAATACGAACGACTTGCCTGCAAGCGGAGCGCCTGCAACCTTCTCCTCCCGCTTGATCTCGACGCCGCCCTTCTTCAACTTCTCGATTAGCTCCAGGTTCTTGGGCTGGCGGAAGAACGTATGAATGCTCTGGGCAACCACCGGCCCTATCTCCATGACGTTTTCGAGTTGATCGCGCGAGGCGTTCATAGTTTTGTCGAGCGAGCCGAAATGGTCCGCGAGCACTTTGGCCACGTGCTCGCCGACGTGCCGGACGCCGAGAGCATAAAGGAATCTCGCAAGCGTGGTTTTCCGGCTCTTGTCAACAGCGTCGATCAGGTTCTGAGCTGATTTGTCGGCCATTCGCTCAAGGGGAATCAAGTTTTCCTTCCTGAGGAAATAGAGATCGGCGGCGTCTTTGATCAAACCCTCGCTGACCAATTGTTCGACCCGCATCTCGCCAAGACCGTCGATGTCCATCGCCCCCTTCGAGGCGAAATGGATGATATGCTCCACCAGTTGGGCGCGACAACTCGAGCCCGTGCAATATGAGGCGGCCTCGCCCGGCGTGCGCTCGACGGCCGACCCACAGACGGGGCAGTTTCTGGGCATCACGAATTTCTTTTCTTTGCCCGTGCGTTTCGAGGGGATTGAATTGACGACTTCCGGGATAACTTCGCCGGCGCGTCTCACAATGACGTGGTCGCCGATTCGAATGTCTTTTCGGGCCACTTCGTCCTCGTTGTGGAGCGTGGCGCGCCTGACCTCGACTCCGCTGACGTGGACCGGCGCGAGGAACGCGACCGGCGTGACCGCTCCCGTCCGTCCCACGTTGACGCCGATGTCCTCGACGACGGTTTCCTCCTCCTGGGCCGGAAACTTGAACGCGAGCGCCCAGCGCGGGGTCTTCGAGGTTGCCGCCAGCGCATCCTGAAAATCGTATCTGTCCACCTTGATGACGGCGCCGTCGATTTCGTAAGGGAGCGCGTAGCGCTTCTCTTCCAGTTGCGTGCATGCTTCGATTACCCGGTCAATCCCATTGATGCGCCTCATCGCGCCGAGGTTCACCCGCAGCCCCCATTGGCGGAAGACCTCCATGGTCTGCCAATGCGTTTCGAATTCGCGGCCCTCGATCAAGCCTCTCCCATGTATATATATGTTCAGCGGGCGCTCCGCAGTCACCTTCGGGTCGAGCTGTCGGAGCGAGCCGGCGGCGGCATTGCGGGGATTGGCGAAAAGCGACTCCCCTTTCGCCAGCCTTTTCTGATTCATCTCATCGAAGTCTTTCTTGTTCAGGATGATCTCTCCGCGCGCCTCGAGGCGGGTAGGCCAGCGCGAATCCTCCTTGAGCCGCAGCGGAATCGCCCGGATAGTCTTCAGGTTTTGCGTGACGTCCTCTCCCCGGAAACCGTCGCCGCGCGTCGAGCCGCTCACAAAAACACCGTTCTCATAAACGAGCTCGATGGCCGAGCCATCGTACTTAGGCTCGATGACGTACTCGACCGTATTCTCTCCGAGCCCCTTGCGCACGCGCGCGTCGAATTCCCTTATCTCCTCGTGCGAAAATGCGTTTGCGAGGCTGAGCATCGGAACGCTGTGTTCGACTGTGCCGAAAGCTTCAATAGGCGCGGCGCCTACGCGCTGGGTGGGCGAATCGGGGATAACGTATTCGGGATGTTTTTCCTCGAGCTCGATGAGTCGCCGCATCAGGCGGTCGTACTCGGCATCCGAAATCTCCGGACTGTCGAGGACAAAATAGAGATAGTTGTGATGATTTATCCGGCGCTTGAGTTCTTCGATTTCGACGCGGGGGCTTTCTTTAGCCATATAATTTTTATTCAGGATCGGAAACCGCTCTTCGTGTATTACCAGTCGCCGCCGGAGCGCTTCACGTCGAATGTCTCAAACTCGCCGGTATAGGGCAGGTTGGTCACTCTCACATTCGTGACATGGGCTCCGGGCGGGCCATGGTGGCACCACTTGATCAAATCGTTCACGGCCTCTTTCGGTCCTTCAGCCGTCAATTCCACCGTGCCGTCCGGCCTGTTCATCACCCAGCCGGTAACTCCCAGCCTTTCGGCCTGCTCGCAAGCGCTGTAACGAAAAAAGACTCCTTGTACCCGTCCCTCGACCACAGCGCGAACTCTAACTTTCTCCGCCATTTTTATTGTCCCTATTCGGCTATATGAGTCCGTCCAGAGGGATGGAACATCCTATCGCCACGAGGGTCAAACGTGCACCGGCCTCTTGCCTAAATGAAATTGCGCTTTATAGTGCTGTCATGATTGTCATTCTGAGGAGCGAAGCGACGAAGAATCTTTCGTTCTTCTGCAAATTTGCGACCTATAGACAGAGATTCTTCGCTTCGCTCAGAATGACAAACAGCTATTACAATTTGGACAACACACTGTGCAAGAGACCATGAACTCTAAACCATAAACCGAGTTTCTTGGGAGATATTGCTTCGTCGCCGGAGAGGCTCTCTATTTTTGTTTGATCCGCAGCTCGTTCACAACGCCTTGCACTCCCCAGCAATCCTTTGCTATCTCCTGTGCCAGGTCTTTCTCGGCGCCGCTGTTAACTATGCCCGTCAGTGTCACAATACCTTCCCTGCTCGACGCCTCGATTTCGGAGGAGTCAATGTTGCGGTTCACCATCAACGCCGCCCTCACCTGAGCGACGATACGGGCGTCGTCCGCCTTCTTCATGATCGACCTGTCGCCTGTTTCCCTGCCGTTCGCGGGGGCCCCGAACCTGATCTCGACGGAAACCACTCCGTCGATATCCTCCGCAATCTTGCGCGCGAGCTCGGCCTCCGCCGGCGATTCAACGGTCCCGCCGAGAACAACCGCCCCTCGATTCGAGCTGACCTCTATCCTGTTTGCCCTTATATTCTGATTGAGCAATAAAGCCGTCTTGACTGACGCAACAATTGTGAGATCATCCAGCTTTTCGCCGAGTGTCCGCTCAGGCATGTCCGGCGCAAGCGTCAGCGTACGGCTGATTACGAGATCGTTCTGAACTCTCTCGACCCCCTTGATGCTGCGGGCTACTTCTTCGGCAAGTTGTTTCTGAATGTCGGTTGCGACGGCGCCTGAAAGAGTCACGACTCCGTCCGAGGCGGAAACATCTATCTGCATGGTGTTCAAATGACGATTCAACGCCAGCGCAGTCTTAACCGACGCAGTGATGCGCGTCTCTGTCACGACAGCGCCGAAGTCTTTTCCGGACATATCGCTGCGCGCGTAGAACTTTTGATAGGAAATGTAAGCGAGGACCAAGGCGGCAAGCGCGAAGATAATGAACAGAAGCTTTCGAAACACGCTCTTCTCCCGGTTATGTAAGAATCAATCCCGCGAAAGCAGGAGTCCGTGATATGTATGAATGAGGCATAGATATTCTCCGGTCAAGCCGAAAAATGACAGAAGAAGGTAATTCTGTCGGTGGAAGTTTAGCAAAAGCCTTAAGATAATGTCAACGCGCTTCGCTTCTGTCTTTCCAGCAGAGACGCCACCATAATTGTGAGAAGGTTGTGACAAGGAGGCAGTGCTTATTCGGGGACACCTTGTGGCAAGGTGCCCCCGAATAAGCGCTGGCTTGGATGCTTCGTACTCTTTCGCCAGGTCCCGGTTTTTCTGCTGCTTGGCCGACATGGGGATAACAAAAACGTCGAAATCTGTGCCTTTTTGGAGATTTTTTTCCGCCTGGCAACGCTTACAGGATTGTGATTATTGAAGGTTAAATCTTTGTCTTTTTTCATAACGCCAATACTACCAAGGTATTACAATAAATCGTACGAGATTATTGAAATTCTCAAACAGAAGGCCTCCCCGATGGTATGCTTTATGCTTTGTTTCTCGTAAAAATCCGTGTTTGACATATCAGTGAGAGGGAGGACATATCCACATGAGAATCTTGAAGACCGCTTCAGCATTCCTAATTGCGCTGACCACGATCGCCGGCCTCATTCCAGACGCCTTGGCCGCAATGGGGAACTGCGACTCGATCACCGTGACCATAGACCGCAAGACGCATCCGAATATCATCTTTCATCCGGAGCTTTGGAAATCACAGCCTTCCACCGTGAAAGTGCACGACTTCATGATTCGCGACTACTACGGCAATCCGATTGATGGGTTCGTCATCCAGACGGCATCGGGCCGCACGGAAATCCCCGTTGATCAAGTCAAAGAGATTCACCAGAGGGGATGGATAACGAGAGCAAGGAAAGACATCGAGTTTCTCGATAGCTTCGTCAAGGCGGACATCACCCTGGTTGATGGGACAACTCTGGACGTGTTGATGAATGCCGATTTTGGAACGATCGAGGGTAAAACGGAACTCGGCGATTTCTACCTTGGGGACCCGCACACTGTCAAGATGCTTGTGTTCAATCGTGAGGAAAGAGTTGCGGAGGCGCCGCAGGCCGATGTCTCCAGTGTAGCGGCCGCTGTCGCCGTTGAGCCGGAAAGCGTGAGAGCGGGATCGTCCGCTGTCGGCAAAGAGAGCGATAGCGATGGCGACGGAGTTGCTGACAGCCTCGATAAGTGTCCCAATACCCTCAAGGGCGCCCCTGTCGATTCTGTCGGATGCTGGTCTTTCAAAGGGATATCCTTCGATTTCAGAAAATGGAACATCAAGCCGGAATTCGAGGCCGTCCTGGATGGGGACGCTCGCGTGCTCGGGATGAATCCGGAAATCAAGATCGACATACAGGGCCACACCGACAACGTTGCCTCCGAGAAATTTAACCAGAAACTCTCCGAGAAGAGAGCCGAGTCGGCAAAGGAATATTTCGTTTCCAAGGGAATCGCCCCTGATAGAATCTCCACTGTCGGTTTTGGGGAGTCGCGCCCGGCCACCAGCAACGACACGCCTGACGGGCGGGCACAGAACAGGAGAATCGAAATCAAAGTAGTCGGCGAATAGAACGTCGGAGACAAAGAGCGAGTTCCTCGGCCGCCAATCCTGGCGGCCGAGTTGTTTATGGGCGCAGTCCCAGCGTCTCTGCTTTACAATCTCAATGCCGGTATGGTAGTATGAATGCTGTAAGCCTCAACTACAGCAGGGAGCCTGGGAGAAGTCATGAAACGGCAGCCTCTGCAGAGCATGAATGGCTCTGGGCGGGTGCTTATTGTAGGCGACAAGCCTCGCGATTTATCGCTGGCCAAAGATATCCTTCAAAAGGCGGCGGTAAAAGGCGGAAGTACGCTTGAAATACTAACTTGCAGAGATGTCGAGACTGCCCAGCAATACCTCACCTATTATCTGAACGGTATACTCCTTACTTATCCCGACGCAAGCGCATCAGCCATCATGCCTCAGCTCAGGAAGTTGAGGAGTGTTTATAGCGGTCGCATCGCCCTCGTTAATGCGGACCCGGCCGTTCAGTCATACACGTGGGGTCGCGTCGGCGGCGTCGATTTCTATTGCGACAAGATAGCCGACGCCGGTCGGTTTGCGAATATGCTCCTGGCGCCAAGGCGAGGCAGGGGGAAGACCGCCCTTGTGCTCGAGGGTGGCGGCGTCCTCGGCGGATTCATTGAGTTCGGCGCCGTCAGGGCGCTGTACGACTTTGGCATACGAGATTTTGACATGTACGTCGGCATCAGCGCCGGCGCGTTTGTGTCCGCTTGCGCGGCCAACAAGATTCCATTCAGGATGATGCTGGAGAGGCGCAGTCTCGAGTGGGCCCGCATTTACTATCCGAACGTCTCGGAGCTTGTTTCAAAAACCGCATCGTTCCTGCCCAACCTTTGCCTCGGATTGAAGAAGCTCTGGAACGAACCCAATAAGGACATTCCTCTTTTCCTGTCGAGCTTCTTTGTGACGGGCATGCTTTCGGCGAAGCGCGTGCGCGGATTCCTCGAAAATGTGCTCGAGGATGCACAGGGGACCAACAGTTTCTCCGAGCTTAGGGAGCGGGGCAAGGAGCTCTATATAATAGCGACCGACCTCGATACGACCGAGCGGCGCGCTTTCGGCGAGGTAGGCGACATGGAGGTGCCGATATCGCAGGCCGTGGAGGCCTCGATTGCGTTGCCTCTGACCTATAGTCCGGTGAAGATCGATGACCGTTTCTATGTGGACGGGGCAATCTGCAATGCGGCCAACTTCGACATTGTTATCGAGCATGGGGCCGACCTTATCGTATGCGTCAACCCGCTCGTCCCGTTCATCAATAGAAAACGCGGTCTGGTAAGCAGTCTTGGACCGCTGGGAATACTCGAGCAGTCCTACCGCAGCATGCTGCACCAGATCATTCTTCGCAAAATCGAGCGCTACAAAGCTGAGAATCCGAAAGTCACCATCATATTGATAGAGCCCGACCCGCAAGACCCCACTATGTTCCACAACCCTCTCAATGCCTCGCGCAAGCTGATGGACCTCGCGCTGGTACATGGCTACCGGTCAACCCGAAAGGTCATCGAGAGCCAGTTCGACTTCATACAGCGCTCGTTCCTTTATCATGGAATCGAGATCAGCCGCGAGCGCGTCGACGAAAAGGTGGAAGAAGCCGAAAAATCGAGAGGGCGTTACAAGTCGCTTAGAGTCATGACCGGTGAATAGGAAGGCGAAGGGAAAGAATGGGAACAGAGCCGCAGCATAGGGTCTGCGAGTCTGTCCCTATTTTCTCCAGTATTCGCGGACGGTTTCCCGGAATGAGCGTGGCGTGACTCCAAAGACCTCGGTGACGGCGTTCGAGTCGGTGATGTTGTCGATGGAGAGCATCTTCAGTTGGTCAGTAGTGAGCGGAGGCTTGGGCAGGACCGCCTCCATCAGCCTCGCGACGGGCATCATCATAGGCGTGGGAATGTGCAACTTCAGGCGTGGCGCAAGACCCATGGCATCCGCCATTTGATCGAGAATCTCATCAAACGCCAGGCGTTCCGGCCCTCCTATTTCCCACACTCCGTTGAGCAGTTTGTCTTCCTCGACCGACTTTAGTACACATGAGGCGACATCCTCGACCCATATCGGCTGGAGCATTGCCTTGCGTGTTCCCACAACCGGAACGATTGGCGAATAAATCATCGGCTTGAGCATATTGAAGAACTTGTCTTCAGGCCCGAAAACGATCGACGGCCGCAGAATCACGTAAGGGATTCCGCTCGTCCTGATGAGTTGCTCGGCTCTCCATTTTGTCCGGAAATACTCGCTGACGGGTTTATCCGACGTCCCGAGCGCGCTTATGTGAATGAATCTCTTTACACCCACTCTTTTTGCTTCTTCCAGAAGATTCTGAATCCCTTGAACGTGAATCCTCTCGAATGTCGCCTCGCGCACCTGAACGATTATCCCGACGAAGTTGACGGCGACATCGCAGCCTTCCATTTTTCCCTTGAGCGAGTAAGGGTCGGGGATGCCGCCCTTTATGTATTCGACCTGATTAGAGGGCAGACCCGCCGCAAGACCGGCGTCTTTCATGGTGAGGAGGCGAAGCTTGTGGCCGGACTCTGCCAGCTTCCTGACTGAGTGACTTCCTATGAAGCCTGTGCCGCCGGAAACGAATATCATGGCTCCAACTCCTTTTCATCGCCAAGAAGCGAAGGTGAAGGGACAAGGCGAAAGACGAAAGGAATAGGACTCCCCTCTTATTTTGGTCAGCGCCCCATGAACAGCTTGACTTCCTCGAGGAGCGCCTTGTCGACCAGCTTCAATTTGCCGACCGCTTCGGCAATCGAGACGCTTGTTATTTCCGTCCCTCTCAGCGACGTCATTTCACCAAATTTTTCGGCGAGGATGAGTTGGACCGCTTTCACGCCCAGGCGGGTTCCGAGCATCCGGTCGAAGGCCGAGGGAGCGCCTCCCCTTTGCAGATGGCCGAGTATGACTTCTCGCGTCTCTTGTCCCGTTTTCTTCTCGATGACTTTGGAAAGCCGCTTCGCTATGCCGCCCAACTTGACGTGGCCGAACTCGTCCACCTTGTCATCCTTCGTGATGAAGTCACGCGCATCGGTTGGAACAGCGCCTTCGGCTACGGCGACAATGGTGTAGTTATACCCGGCTTTCCGGCGCTCTCTTATCACGCGGCACACTTCATCAACGTCGAATTTTTCTTCGGGCACCAATATGATATGTGCGCCGCCCGCCATTCCGGCGTTCAGCGTAAGCCATCCCGCGTACCGGCCCATGATCTCTACGACCATCACGCGATCATGCGACATCGCCGTTGTGTGCAGCCGGTCTATTGCCTCGGTTCCGATATTTATGGCAGTGTCAAAGCCGAATGTGTAATCGGTCGCGGAGAGGTCGTTATCAATCGTCTTGGGAACCCCCACGATCTTAATCCCATCCTCATGCAGTTTCAGCGCGACACCGAGAGTATCGTCTCCTCCGATGGCCACGAGCGCGTCGCAGTCGTATTTTTCGAGGTTCCTCTTTATCTGATCTATTCCGTTCGGATGCTTCATCGGGTTGGTGCGAGAAGTTCCCAGAATCGTGCCGCCGGTGCGGTGGATGTCGTCAACGTCTTCCAACGCGATAGGTTCGACTTCGCCCCCATCGAGCAGTCCGGCCCAGCCGCGTTTGATACCAAGAACCTTGATTCCGTACTTATCCGACGTCACCACGATTGCGCGAATTACCGCGTTCAGGCCGGGTGCGTCGCCGCCGCCGGTCAATACTCCGATTCGCTTAACGCTCATGCTCATTTTCTCCCTTTATCAACCCGGTTAGATCACAGAATCCCTGTTACAAGTGCGAAAGGGAAAGCACTCTTACGAAACTGTTACGCAATTGCGTAAGTGCGGATTCGTTTGCATGCATGATGCGAAAAAGGGCGCAAACCCGTGCGAACGCACCTACAAGCCTCGACGCACGATTCCGTGTAGCGGAACAGATTCTTACACCCTTCTTCACATAATACTACCATAGCATTCGGCCTTTATCAAGCAAACACCACTTCGCTTGCAGACGCCGCGCGTCGGAGCTATCGGGACATGAGGTGGCATGGTGTCCCCCATTATTAAGGATGGCAAAAGAAAGTATTCGGTTGGAAGCGAAGAAGCTTGCCGAGCCATTGGTCGAACGGCTCAATCGGCTTGCAAAGGTCGCGCGTCCGGTGTTATCATAGATTTTGGGATATTGGCATCGTGTCAGTGCGGAGGGGTTTGGATGTTTAATGATCGCTCAAACGGCGAGTTCTCGCCATATTTTTTTAGACTGGCCGAGAACCTGCGCGCTATTTTCGACAGCCTGTATGACGGCATCATAACGGTCGACAACAATGGAATAATACAGCAATTCAACAAGTCGGCCGAAAAGATAACCGGTTTTGCCTCCGGAGAAGCGCTTGAGCAACCCCTGCACAAGGCGCTTGTCTCGCGCGACGAAGCGCGACTTACCGAAGAGATAATCCTCGCCATCCGCCAGGGCCGCCGAATCGAGAACTACGAGCTCGAAATCACCACCAAAGACAGGCGCCTCAAGACCATCAACATCACAAGCACGGCGCTGTCGGGCCTCTACGAAGACGAGACGGCCGGGGCGGTCATAAGCATGGCGGACGTGACCGAGATACACAGCCTGAAGGAGGAACTGAAGGGCAGATACAGGCTCGACCATATCATAGGCAAGAATTATCTGATGCAGCAGGTTTACGACCGGATTCTGCTTACGGCCGACAGCGACTCAACCGTTCTCATACAGGGCGAGAGCGGCACCGGCAAGGAGCTCGTTGCGCATTCGATCCATTACCATAGCCACCGGGCCGACGGCCCGTTCATCAAAGTAAACTGCTCCGCCCTCGCCGAAACGCTCCTTGAGAGCGAGCTCTTCGGGCACGCCAAGGGCTCGTTCACGGGCGCAATATATGATAAGGTGGGCCGCTTCGAGGCCGCCAACGGAGGCACAATCTTTCTCGATGAGGTGGGCGACTTCAGCCCTTTCATACAGTTAAGGTTGCTGAGGGTGCTGCAGGAGAAAGAGTTCGAGCGTGTCGGCGATACGGTCTCGCGCAAAACCGACGTCAGAATTATTGCGGCGACCAATCGCAATCTCAAGGACCTCGTTCAGAACGGCTATTTCCGGCCCGACCTGTACTATCGACTGCGAGTCATCCCGATTTATCTTCCTCCGCTCCGCGAGCGAAAAGACGACCTTTCGATGCTGATCGGCCATTTCATGGAACGTTTCAACACGAAAATGGGAAAGAGAATCCGTGGCGTGAGCGAGGAAGCCATGAGCGTGCTGCTGAACTATGAGTGGCCTGGCAATATTCGCGAGCTCGAACATGCCATCGAACACGCGATGGTGCTTTCGCACGGCCAGATGATAGAACTGCAGGAGCTTCCCGTCGAGATAAGACGGGGAGAGGAGTTTGAAACAGTTCCGCTCGTCAAGAACTATTTCCGGCGCGGCAGGTCATCTGACCAGAAGGTGGAACGCTCTATGATAGAGCAGGCGCTCTCCGATGCCTCCGGCAATCGCACGCGCGCCGCCAAGAAACTCGGAATGAGCCGAACCACGCTCTGGCGCAAAATGAAGGCCCACTCCATTGAATAACGCCGCGCAAGGCGCGGGGTTCATGGTTCGTGGTTTATGGTTCGTGGTGCAGACCTGAGACTTGTATGCGTTTTGCACAAGTCGTGCAAGCATGATATAATCCCCCCGCCAAGCAGTTGGTTCTCTTGAAGAGCCGCAACGCCTCTATCTTGTCTCCCTGAGGGTGACCGTTTTCAAAGGAGAATGGATATGCCGGACATCTACATCGAAGAATGGCCACCATATGCTCCGAACGACGAGGCCCGTCGCCAGAGCGTTGTCATGGCCGCGCGCATGATGGCTAACGCCGCGATTACAGCCCCGAGTCAGGGCGGCGTGCCGATGGTCGAATGTCACATCGTGTATGGGGCTGCGGATCTCGACAAGGTTGCCCGAAAGATGGAGGAAATCGCGCGACTCAGGCCGAAGAACAACCGTTGGAAAAGAATGTTCAAGTATGAGGCAGCCATGGTACGCGACTCCGACGGGATATTATTCCTCGGAGGATTGGCCGCATTCCGTCCGTTCGACCTCGGCTGCTCCCAATGCGGCGGCAGCGGCGGCTGCCAATTCGTTTACAAGCGGCACAAGGGCCGCTACGGCCACGTGGACCCGACGGAACCCGAGCATCCCAACTGGCTCGTCGACGGCCCGATGTGCACGATGAACGCCGCCGGGCTCGGATGGGCCGTCGGTTCGGCGTTGATGCTGGCAAACCGGCTCTTCGTAGATGCGCGTCCGATGATGTCGGTCGGCGTCGCCGGCCAGAAGATGGGCTATTGCCCGAAGTCGCCCATAGTTGTCGGAGTGCCCGTCGCCGCGAAAGCGAAGAGCCCTTACGTGGACGTGCTGCCCGACTATCATATGCACAATCTGTCGCGGGTCGTCGACACGCTTCGCGACAAGTATGTGGTCGCGCGCATGGTGAAATGGCTCGATTATCGCCATTGGGACCCGCTAAATCCCGATGACGGACAGGGAAAGGAGGGCTGAGTCATGGCGTACTACGACGGGAAAAAGCTGGCGAATGAGGGGCTTCTGACCGTGGCGCAACGGTGTGCAATGGCTGCCCTCAAGGCGCCCCAGATGACCGGCACTACGGAACTCAAGATAGAGATTCTGACGAACGAGGACATCGACGCAATCGTCGAGGTGCTCGGAATTCTCGGCGAGGACAACACCGTCTGTTATGGTGACAACAAGACGCTCAAATCATGCACGGACAAGGGGACTCCGCCGACTATTCTCCTGATCGGGGGAACCGGCCTCGGAAACTCCGGACTCGATTGGGATTGTGGCGCATGCGGATTCGCTACCTGCAAGGAGCATGACGCATACCTCGCCGTCGAGCGCGATAAACCGCCGGATTTCACGCGTCCGAGCGCATTCGGGGCTCCCGGACCCGTCTGCGTGTGGAAGGCCATGGATACGGGAGTAGCCATGGACTGGGCCTGCGCAACAGCATACCAGCACAATGTCGAGAACCGGGCAATGGCGTCGGTCGGCGCAATTTCGCAGGCGCTCGGCTATTTGGCGGGCTGCGAAGTTGTCATCGGCGTTGCGCTCGGCCCATGTGAGCCTGAGGTCTACTACAACCGACCTTCGCTCAAGGGGACGTTTGACGAAGCCGACATTATGAGCTACCTCATGCGGGCGATACCCCACCATTTCATGGGGTTCCCCGGCACGGGCGATCCACGCATGAAATACTCTGAGGAATGGGAAAGCGACGCGCGATACATCCGCGTCGCGAAGCGTGAGGAAGCCGACCAGTCAAAGAAAGAGGCCGGCATGGCTCGCGTGATGCAGCTTGTCATGGAAACCCGTGCGAAGCTCGCGGAACGCGCAGCAGCAGAAGCCGAGAAATAGTCCAAAGTAAACTCTTGGGGGAAAAGGAAATAGGTTCCCACCCCCGGCGCACTAACGTTCCCGGTCGTAACGAAATTTGAGCCACGTGTGGTTTTCTCAACCGCGCGTGGCTCTTGCTTTTGCCTTTGTCGCTTCCCTGCGGGTCCTTTGACCAGAAAAAAGAAACAAGGAATCAGGGACCAACCTTTTTGGCAGTCCCTTTCGCCTTGTTCCTTTCGCCTCTTACTACCCTTTCGTCTTTCGTCTTGCTCCTTCGCCTTTCATTCGCAGTGCGCAGGAACGAATATCTTTTCCTGATACATCATTCCGTCAGCGCCGACGCGGCTCTGGAATTCGTAGTGTTCGGATACCCATTTGTGTCCCTGAGCCGTGCATTGCGCTTCAGGCATGCCGCCATAGTACCCGGGTGGTGGAGGCGGTGGCGGTGGTGGCGGTGGTGGAGGCGGCGGTGGCGTCGCAGGCCGACGGCTTTTGTCTATCTCGTGACCTATCAGACCTCCACTGAGCGCGCCGACTGCGCCACCTATGAGAGCGCCCTCACCTCCGCGGCCGGTCTGATGGCCGATAACCGCTCCCGTACCTGCGCCTATAGCTCCTCCAGCGAGCGCGCCTGTCTCAGTAGTGGTACAACTCACCAAAAGGACCGCCATGAGCATCGCAAAGACTGCAAACCCAATTTTCTCTTTCGTTCTCATTCTCATCTCCTCCATTCTCAATATTCTATTCTCAATATTCTATTCGGCAAAAACTGTGTCACGCATCCTGCTGCACAACCTACTCTGCATTCTTTCCAACTTAGACGCCTGAAGGGCAACTTTTCTTCAATTATGCGAACGACACAGCGTAAGTGCAAGTAGGACGCAGGCTTTCACAGCGCGCCAAACGCCCCAACCAAGAAGTTCCTGGAACACGGATAGCATCACAAATCGAGCAAAGCGCGGGACGAATCAGGTGTTCCGCGACGCCATTCCCGCACCCGGCAATCCATCTCCATCGGTAGCAAGAACGCGTTTCTGATTTCGTGGGAATGACGCAAAGTGTTCAGCTTTTCCGGAATACAACCAGAAACTCGGAGCCAAAAGCGCTTTCTTGAGAGTGCAGCGAGAAGCCTACTATCTTCTTAGACCTCTTGCTTTCGCCAAAGGTAAAACCCATGTGGAGTCCCGAGGACGCAACTGTGGGCATGAGGGATATTTGC
>JACRIR010000207.1 GCA_016215705.1 Candidatus Poribacteria bacterium
CCAAATGGTAATAGCCATTTGTCATTCTGAGCGAAGGGCCGCAGGCCCGAGCGAAGAATCTCTGTCTATAGGTCGCAAATTTGCAGGAAAACGAGAGATTCTTCGTCGCTTCGCTCCTCAGAATGACAATCCTGACAGCATGAAGCGCAATTTCATTCGGGAAACACGCCGTGAAGAGAGAAGGCAAAAGGAATAAAGTCCAAGGTTCAAGGACCTGGAAAAGAGGAAATGGGCAATCCGCTCTCGGATTTTGGATTGGAATCCCGCGGGAAAATTGGGGACACGATGAGGCATCATGTCCCCGATTTTCCCCAGGGTCGAGGAAGCGGGGAAGATCGAAAAGTGAAGTGTGAAAGGGCTTCATGGCAGGTTTGATTGGCAGCCGTATTGCTTACAGGTTTGATTGGCAACCGTATTGCTTATTAGCTGGTGTTCCCTCGAATATTCGGGAAACGGCAGAAAAATTTGCACTTGCCAAAGACATGCGTCACCTAGGCATGCAAAATTTGCGCAACACCCTTCTTCTCGATTGATGACGGAGGCGATAAGCGTTCATTAGACAGAGATTTAAGCGGGGTCGGGAAAAGGCCTGAGATGCGCTATTTTTTCTTGACAACCGCTTTCTTATTATGCTAATATTCAATTTGGCGTGGAGGAAGTGCTGTATCGTCCTTCCATTAGCAGTGGCGAAAGTCCAAGCAATGGCCTACCCCGGTCTTTTGGGCTTTCTCTATTGTTCGGTCGTTTCCACTCGCACGTTATGAATCCAGCGGGTGAATTGCGAAAAATCTAGGATCATGAGAAGTAGAGTGAAGTCAACGAGAGTGTGAAATCAGCGAAGCCAAAGAGGAGGAACAGATGGCAAAGGCAAAGAAAATCAAGAGCGACATTGAGATAGCGCAGTCCATCAAGCTTAAGCCCATCGAAGAAATCGGCGCGATGATGGGACTGAAACGAGAGGATCTCGAGCTCCACGGCGATTACATCGCCAAGATCAAACTCGAGGTCGCCGACCGCCTGAAGAAGAAGCCGAACGCAAAATACATCGATGTCACAGCTATTACCCCGACGCCTCTCGGCGAAGGCAAGACGGTAACAACCCTCGGCACCGGCCTGGCCCTGAACAAGATCGGCAAGAAGGCTATCATAGCGATTCGTCAGCCCTCGATGGGCCCGACGTTCGGCATCAAGGGCGGCGCTGCGGGCGGGGGCTATTCGCAGGCGCTTCCAATGGAAGACTTCAATCTGCACATGACGGGCGACATCCACGCCGTAACGATGGCCCACAATCTGGTGGCCGCCTATCTCGACAATCACCTCCAGAAGGGCAACGCCCTCAATATAGACCCGTTTACCATCACGTGGAGGCGAGTCATGGACGTGAGTGATCGGGCGCTCAGACACATTGTGACCGGGCTCGGAGGAAAGGCCGACGGCGGCATCCCGCGCGAGACTGGGTTTGACATCGCGGTTGCTTCCGAAGTGATGGCCATTCTGGCCTTGACGACCAGCTTGAAAGACATTCGCCAGCGACTTGGCCGCATTGTGGTGGCATTCACCAAGGACGGCAAACCGGTGACTACGGAGGATTTGAAGGTTGCGGGCGCAATGGCCGTGTTGATGAAGGACGCTATCAAGCCCAACCTGATGCAGACCACGGAGCATACCCCCGTCCTCGTTCATGCCGGCCCGTTTGCGAATATCGCTCACGGCAACAGCTCGATTCTGGCCGATATGATCGGCATCAAATCATGCGAGTACCTCGTTACTGAAAGCGGATTCGGCGCGGACATCGGAATGGAGAAGTTCCTCAATATAAAGTGCCGCATGAGCGGCTTCGTTCCCGACGCCATCGTGCTCGTGTGCACCGTGCGCGCGCTCAAAATGCACAGCGGCAAATTCAGGGTCGTTGCGGGCAAACCGCTTGCTCCCGAGCTCATACAGGAGAACCTCAAGGCGATCGAGGAAGGCATCTGCAACCTCGAGAAACACATCGAGAACATCAAGCTGCACGGGCTCGAGTGCGTTGTCGCCATAAACAGATTTGCGACGGACACCAACAGCGAAATCAAATTCATCAAGCAGTGCGCTGAGAAGGCGGGCGCTCTTGCGGCAGTGCCGAGCGAAGTGCATGCCAAGGGCGGCGCCGGCGGGACCGAACTGGCTCGCGCCGTTGTTGCCGCTGCGGAGAAGAAAAAGAACTTCAAGTTCCTCTATCCGCTCGACATGCCCATCAAGCAGAAGATCGAAACGATTGCCACGAAAGTGTACGGCGCAAGCGGCGTGGATTACCTGCCGTTGGCGAACGAGCAGATTGAGCGTTATACTAAACAGGGGTTTGACAAACTGCCCATCTGCATGGCCAAAACACACCTGTCCTTGTCCCATGATGCGAAATTGAAGGGTCGTCCGAGCGGGTTCAGACTGCCCATCCGCGAAGTGCGCGCTTCCGTCGGAGCAGGGTTCCTTTATCCTCTGTGCGGAACGATGAGCACAATGCCGGGGTTGCCTTCCGTGCCTGCCGGCGAAGCGGTGGACCTTGACAAGAATGGCCGTGTAGTGGGGTTGTTCTAGGGTTGGATGTCTATTCGGAGACATGATGAAGCATGGTCAGCTTATTCGGGGACACCTTGCGGCAAGGTGTCCCCGAATAATCGCGTGTTTCGCAGGAGTATTTGATGCAAGCCAAGGAGATAGCGCAGAGCCAACTCGACTCGAAATTGCTTGAGGAAATAGAGAACAAGACGCACACGAAAGTGTCGGCTTGTTTCCAGTGTCTGAAATGTTCGAGCGGATGTCCTCTCGCTTACGAGATGGACTATCTCCCGGCACAGATCATTCGCATGGTCAATATGGGGCTTCGCGACGAAGTCCTTCGAAGTCGGACGATTTGGGTGTGCGCGTCGTGCGAAACATGCACGACGCGCTGCCCGAACGATATTGATATCGCGCACGTGATGGATGCGTTGCGCGAGACCGCGCTGCGCTCGGGTAAGGCCGAAACCGAGGAGAATCTCAGGCATTTCCATGAGGCATTCCTCTCTGCGATCAAGACATGGGGGCGTGTTCATGAGCTCCAGATGATAGGAATGTACAAGCTCAAGACGGGCCGGTTCATGGAGGATGCAGACATAGGCAAGGAGATGTTCAAGCGCGGCAAGATAAAGCTTCTTCCGGAAACGACCAGAGGGAGAAGAGCGGTCAAGAGGATATTTAAGAAGACCTCATAAGAACGGTTTGGGGGTTTGAGGGTTTGGGGGTTTGACAGTTTGAGGAGATCGCTTCGCTCCGCAATAACAAGAAGAGCAATGCAAAAGGAAGTGTTTTTCCTCCGGGGTCTTCAAAATTCAGATTTGGGGTTCGGTGTGCAGACGAGGGATCCAAATGTGAATTTTGAAGGCCTGATCCCGGAGAGAGGTAACTCATGAAAGTAGCATACTATCCTGGTTGTTCACTTCACGGAACCGCAGAAGAATACGATGAATCCACTCAGATGGTTTGCGAAGCGCTCGGCATCGAACTGAAGGAACTCGACGATTGGAGTTGCTGCGGCGCGACATCGGCGCATTGCACGAACGACAAGCTCTCGGTCGCACTCGCCGCACGCAATCTCGCGCTGGCGGAGAAAGGCCAACACAAGACCCTTACCGTCCCGTGCTCGGCTTGTTTTCAGCGGCTGAAAGCGGCCGATTATAGGATGCGGGAAGACAAGCAACTCGCAGGCGAGATAGTCTCTCTCATCGAGATGCCTTATGCCGGAAACATCGAGGTGCTGCAGATCATCCAGATTCTTGCGCAACCTGAAATTGTCGAAAAGATCCGCGTGAGTGTCAAAAAGCCGCTGAAAGACCTCAAGAGCGTCTGTTATTACGGTTGTCTGACGGTGCGCCCGCCCAAGGTGACGAAGGTCGGCGATTACGAAGACCCAATGTATATGGACGTTCTCATGGA
The DNA here is from genome assembly GCA_016215705.1 of Candidatus Poribacteria bacterium. Lineage (GTDB taxonomy): Bacteria > Abyssobacteria > SURF-5 > SURF-5 > SURF-5 > JACRIR01. The sequence continues at coordinate 3,952 of JACRIR010000207.1, forward strand.
GACCGTCGGCGCTGACAACAGGTTCTGGTCGTACAAGACCGAATGTTGCAGCGGCGGCCTTGCAATGGCGCGCTCGGATATCACCAAGCGTCTCAGCGGCGTATTACTCACGATGGCCGATGAGGCCGACGCCGAATGCGTGGTTGTGAGTTGTCCGATGTGTCACGCGAACCTGGACACGCGTCAGAACGCCTTGCTGGCGGAGGGGAAGATTCCCCGGAAAATGCCGATTCTTTACGTAACGGAGCTTCTGGCTTTGGCAATGGGTATAAAGGAAGTCGGGGCTTTGTGGTCCAAACATCTGGTGGACCCGCGGCCCCTTCTCTCGTCGAAGGGGCTCGCTTAGGACGCTTATTCGGGGATCCCGCCTCAGGCGGGACCGCATCGTGTCCCCGAATAAGCTGGGTTTTTCGATTATTATGTTTCTTCAGTCTTGGAGTGAAATAAGATGAGTAGCAAAGGGAATGCCGGTAATGGCGATGTTGGCGTCAGCCGCAAGGTCGGCGCCGTGATGGTGGTTGGCGGAGGCATCGGCGCAATGCAGGCGTCGCTGGATCTTGCAAACGCCGGATTCAAGGTTTACCTGGTTGAAAGAACGCCTTCTATCGGCGGGAGGATGGCGCAACTCGACAAGACGTTCCCGACGAACGACTGCTCGATGTGCACCATCTCGCCGAAACTTGTCGAGTGTGGCAAGCACCTCAACATCGACCTCATTACCTATTCCGAAGTGCAATCGATCGAGGGGACGGCCGGCAATTTCACCGCCAAGGTCTTGTGCAAGGCCAAATCGGTTGACTACAGCAAATGCACAGGCTGCGGGCTCTGCCAGGAAAAGTGCCCCACAAAGGTCGACAGCGAGTTCGAGGCCGGCATCGGCAAGCGCAAAGCCATCTATGTCCCGTATCCCCAGGCTGTGCCGAACAAGCCGGTGATTGACCGCGAACACTGCATGAAGTTCACCAAGAACAAGTGCGGCGTTTGCCAGAAGAAGTGCCCGACCGGCGCTATCAATTACGAAGATCAGGACAAAATTATCGAGTTGAAAGTGGGCGCCATTATCCTTGCCCCCGGCTACGATCCCGTCGACCCGAAGCTCAGGCCGGAGTACGGCTTTGGCCGTTACAAGAACGTTGTCACGAGCCTTCAGTATGAGCGCCTCTTAAGCGCTTCCGGACCGACACAGGGACACATTCAGCGGCCTTCCGATCAAAAGGCGCCTCATAAGATAGCGTGGATACAATGCGTCGGCTCGCGCGATGCCCAATGCGGAAACGAATATTGTTCATCCGTCTGCTGCATGTACGCGACCAAAGAGGCGATTATGACCGCCGAACACGAGAAGGGTGTTGCGTGCTCGATTTTCTTCAATGATATTCGGGCATTCGGGAAAGGGTTTGAACGTTATTATATCGGCGCCGAGAAGGACAGCGGCGTCAAGTACATACGCGGCATCGTCTCGACTGTCAGAGAGATGCAGCGCACCAAGAATCTGCTGGCCAGGTACGTCTCGGACGACGGCGAAATAAAAGAGGAAGAGTTTCAGCTTGTCATCCTGTCGGTCGGTCTCAGACCGTCAAAGGGATCAAAAGAACTCGCCGAGTTGGCCGGCATAAAGCTCGACAGCCACGGCTATGCGCTTACATCCACGTTCCGCCCGAACGAGACCACGCGCGCCGGAGTGTTCGCTCTCGGCGCGTTTCTTGCCCCGATGGATATCCCGGAGACCGTGATGACCGCGAGCAGCGCGGCTGCTGCTGCGGCTGAACTGGTTTCCGAGGAGCGCGGCTCGCTTGTCGCTCAGAAAGAATACCCCTCGGAGCGCGATATTATGGGCCAAAAGCCGAGGGTGGGCGTATTCGTGTGCCGCTGCGGCACGAATATCGCGCGAGTCGTGGACGTGCAGAAAGTGGTCGAATACGCCAAGACGCTGCCGCACGTCGAGTTTGCCACCGAATCACTTTTCACCTGTTCGACGGACTCACAGAAAACCATCAGCAAAGCCATCGAGGAGCACAACCTCAATCGCGTAATTGTGGCGGCGTGCACGCCTGCCACTCACGAGCCGCTCTTCCAGGATACGCTCAAAGAAGCCGGCTTGAACAAGTTTCTGTTCGAGATGGCGAACATTCGCAATCAATGTTCATGGGTCCACGAAGACCCTGTGATGGCTACCGAAAAATCGAAGGACCTCGTCCGGATGGCGGTTGCGCGTGCCCTTAAACTCGAGCCCATCAAACAGTTGCAGTCGCCCGTGACCGCGAAGGCGCTCGTGATAGGCGGGGGATTGTCCGGCATGACTGCCGCCCTCTCACTCGCTCGCCAGGGATTCGAGTCGTATCTCGTGGAGAGGAGCCCGAAACTGGGCGGCTACCTGAACCGTCTCCAGTACACGCTCGAAGGCGATAACACACAGGAATGGCTCAAGAAACTTGTGGGCGAGGTGGAAAAAGAGAAACGCATCAAGGTCTTCACTGACGCTGAAGTCACCGAGTTCTCCGGCCACGTCGGCAATTTCCACGCTGCCGTCAAGACGGCCAACAAGACCGAGAAAGTGGACGCTGGCGCAGTAATTGTCGCCACCGGCGCTCAGGAATATCAACCCACCGAATACCTGTATGGCAAAAGCCCGAACGTGCTCACGCAGCTCGAGCTCGAGGAAAAAATTGCCAAGGAGCCCGAAGCGCTCCGCAATGCGAATACGGTCGTGATGATACAGTGCGTGGGCTCGCGCGACGATGAGCACATGTACTGCAGCCGCGTATGCTGCGGTCAGGCGGTCAAGAATGCGCTACGACTCAAGGAACTGAATCCGGCGGCGAAGATATTCGTGCTTCATCGAGACATACGCACGTATGCGTCAAAAGAACTTGCATACAAGAAGGCGCGTGAGAAAGGCGTGCTCTTCCTGAGATATAATCCGGAGCACAAGCCGGAGGTCGCGCAGACCAACGGCAAACTGAGCGTGAGGGCTCAGGACGTGAGCATCGGCGCAATCATCGACATCAAGCCCGATATCGTCGTTCTGAGCGCCGGCATAAAGCCCCACGAGACCAACCCCACGCTGGGATCGTTGCTGAAAGTGCCGCTCGACAGAGACGGCTTCTACCTCGAAGCGCACCTGAAGTTGAGGCCGCTTGATTTCTCGAGCGAGGGTATCTTCCTCTGTGGCCTGGCGCACTCGCCGAAATACATCGAAGAGAGCGTCGCGCAGGCGCGAGGAGCAGCTTCGCGCGCCGCCAGTCTCTTGTCGAAAGATTTCCTCACGGTGGGCGGCGTCATATCGGTCGTCAACCCCGAAAAATGCGTCGCATGTCTCACGTGCGTTCGCGTGTGCCCGTATGGCGTGCCTGCGTTCAAGGATGAAGAGGGCGCAGTGTACATCGAGCCGGCCTCATGCCAGGGGTGCGGCATCTGCGCCGGGGCGTGCCCGAACAAGGCGATCGAGGTGCAGCATTACAAGGACCGTCAGGTTGTCGCAAAGTGCAAGGTTTTATGCGAAGTCTCGAAGACCTGAAAAAGGCGAAAGGTTTTCCCTTTACAACCAACTGCGCTGCGGACGCGGTCGGAAGCTCAGAATGACGGGTGGCGCGTTGGTTTTGGATGCTTTGATAATCGGATCATGACCCCGACGTGACATAAGAAAAGCGGTGTTAGGCCGTGCAGATGATGGAGGAGAGAGAATTTGGAAGGGCTGGGTTTTGCGCCAAAAATCGTTGCTTTCTGCTGCCAGTATTGCGCGTACAACGCAGCGGACCTGGCCGGCTCCATGAGACTGCAATACTCGCCCTACGTGCGCATCATAAGGCTTTTGTGCACGGGCAAGATTGACAGTCTTTATATCCTCAAGGCATTCGAGGAAGGGGCCGACGCAGTATTCGTCGCCGGGTGACTGGAAGGTCAATGCCATTTCCTGGAAGGAAATCTAAGAGCAAAGAGAAGGGTTGAGTACACCAAGAAGCTTCTTGCGGAAGTCGGCATCGAGCCCGAGCGGCTCGAGATGTTCAACATGTCGGCCTCAATGGGACCGAAGTTTGCCGAGACAGCCGACGAGATGACCGAGCGGGTGCGAAAACTTGGTCCTAGTCCGCTCAAAGGGATTCGACAACCGGAGAGGGCCGCAGGCCCGAGTGTCGCAGATACGGGCGCAGCCGCAAGTGTTACTACCACGGGCGTCAGCGACAAAGGTGAGGGAGAAACCAAATGACAGCGAAGATCATCAGTGGCAACAAAATAGCTGAAGAGATGCGCGCCGAGATGAAGATTGAAATCGAGCAATTGAAGTCAAAGCACAACCTCGTTCCCGGTCTGGCAGTCGTTCTTGTCGGCGAAAACCCCGCATCCGTGGTGTATGTGCGCAACAAGAAGAAATCCTGCGAAGAAATCGGCATCAACTCGTACGAACACAAACTTCCGGCGGACACTTCTGAAGAGAAGCTGCTCGCCCTCGTTGACAAGCTCAATGCCGACGACAGCGTTCACGGAATCCTTGTTCAACTGCCGCTCCCCAAGCAGATAGATGAAAACAAAGTCTTGAATAAGATAATTCCGACGAAAGATGTCGACGGTTTTCACCCGTTCAACGTGGGCCGCATGCTTGTCGGCGACCCCATCTTTCTTCCGTGCACGCCGCACGGAGTCCAGCAGATGTTGATTCGCAGCGGAGTCAAGGTTGAAGGCAGCCACGTTGTTATCGTAGGGCGCAGCAACATCGTCGGCAAACCCGTTGCGGCCATTCTCGTGCAGAAGGCGAAGGGCGCGGACGCGACCGTCACTATTTGTCACTCGCGCACGAAGAATCTGCCTGCGGTAACGCAGCTTGGCGATATCCTCATAGCGGCCATCGGGGTGCCGGAGTTCGTCAAGGCCGACATGGTCAGGGAGGGCGCGGTCGTCATTGACGTCGGCGTCAACCGTGTCGAAGACAAGACGAATCCGAAGGGATTCAAGCTCGTCGGCGACGTCGATTTCGAGGCTGTGAAAGCAAAGGCGAGTGCTATTTCGCCGGTTCCGGGCGGCGTGGGGCCCATGACCATTACGATGCTGCTCCACAACACGATTCGGGCCGCAAAGCTCAAGCACAACATAGCCTGAAGTGTTGCGAGTATTACAGTTTTGAGCCGGTTTTCCTGGTAAAATAAAAGCTGGTGCTTTATGGAGGCTAGACGTCAGTGATAGTAGGCGAAAGAAAACCTTTGAGCGAAATCCAAGAGATGCTCAAGGGATACAAAAAGGTCATGGTGCTCGGGTGCCGCACTTGCGTCGCTGTTTGCATGGCAGGCGGTGATAAGGAAGTGGAACTTCTCGGTTCACTTCTGCGAATCGCCGCCACGAAAGACGGCAGCCGACTCGAAGTCGTCGAGGATGCGGTCGAGCGACAGTGCGACAGGGAATATATCGAACCGATAAGGGAAAAAGTCGCGGCATGCGACGCGGTTCTCTCGATGGCGTGCGGCTGCGGCGTGCAGTTCATGGCCGAGCTGTATGCGGACAAACCGGTGCTCCCGGCCATTAACACGAATTTCATCGGGGTGACCGAAAGCACGGGTGTATGGACGGAACGATGCGGCCAGTGCGGCAATTGTGTGCTCCACTTGACCGGCGGCATCTGCCCGATAGCGCGCTGCTCGAAGTCGCTCCTGAACGGCCCATGCGGCGGCTCGCAGAACGGAAAGTGCGAAATCAGTCCCGACGTGGATTGCGGATGGCAGCTTATATACAACCGTATGAAACAGTTGGGACAATTGGAAAAACTCGCAGAGGTGATCCCCGCCAAGGACTGGACCACCAGCCGCGACGGAGGCCCTCGAAAAATAGTCAGGGAGGACGTGAAGATATGAAGGCGGGCAGCAATCTCGAGCGAATTCTGACCGAAGGCAAGTTCGCCGTGACGGCCGAACTCGGCCCGCCTAAAAGCGCCGACGCCGAAGTCATCCGGAAAAAGGCCGACTTGCTGAAGGGTAAAGTTGACGCCGTAAACATAACCGACAACCAGACAGCGATTGTGCGCATGTCGAGCATCGGCGCCGCAAAGCTGGCGCTCGACAAAGGCATTGAGCCGATCATGCAGATGGTCTGCCGCGATCGCAACCGCATTGCGATGCAGAGCGACATCCTGGGCGCGTACGCGCTCGGCATTCGCAACATGCTCTGTCTCACCGGCGACCACCAGAAGTTCGGCAATCATCCGACGGCGAAGAATGTTTTCGACCTGGATTCGATGCAACTCCTCGACATGGTGAAGCGAATGCGGGATAACAAGACATTTATGTGCGGCGACGAAATACGCAACTCGAAGAAGGCGCCGGTCGTCGAGCCGAAGCTGTTCATCGGGGCTGCCGAGAACCCGTTTGCGCACCCATACGAGTTTCGCGCGATCAGGCTGGCGAAAAAAGTGAAGGCGGGCGCCGATTTCATCCAGACACAGTGCATATTCGACCTTCCCAGGTTCAAGGAGTGGATGAAAGAAGTCGTCGACATGGGACTCCATGAGAAAGTGTTTATCCTCGCGGGCCTGATGCCGATCAAATCGCCAAAGACACTCGAGTACATGAAGAAAAACGTGGCGGGGATGTCAATTCCCGATGCCCTAGTCGAAAGGATGAAGGGTGCAAGCGACCCGAAGGAAGAAGGCGTGAAATTCGTGGTCGAGTTGATACAGGAAGTGAAACAGATAGAGGGAATTCGTGGTGTTCACATCATGGCAGTCGAATGGGAGGAAGTCGTTCCCACGATTGTCGAGCGCGCCGGGCTTCTTCCCAGGCCGTGATGACTGCGGCAGCATCACAGCGTCCGGGCGGAAAACGGCGGAATTGGGGTTGAATCGGACGGGGCGAATTTGGTATAATTTCGTGGTTGTTAAGACCTTCCCTCACCTATTCCAGATAATCCCGGCTGATCGATTCGCAAGGAGAGTCAAATGAAAGAAAAGTCGATAGACAAAGCAACTCTGCAAATGATGGAGAAGGCGAAGTGCGACAATGTCTGCACCGCATTCGACCGCGCCGCGCAGCAGGAGCCCAGATGCGGCTTCGGCGAACTTGGCGTCTGCTGCCAACAGTGCTACATGGGACCCTGCCGCGTTGATCCGTTGGGCAAGGGCGCCCAGTATGGCGCATGCGGCATTGACGCCGACGGCATCGTCGCGCGAAACATCGCGCGCAACACGGCCATAGGCGCGTCGGCCCACTCTGACCATGGCCGCGACGTCGCCCACAACCTTTACATGACCTCGCAGGGAAAAGCGCAGGGTTACGAAATAAAGGACCCGGTCAAGCTCATGTATGTGGCCGAGGAACTCAGTGTCGATACCTCGAGCGGCGACGTGAAGAAGATTGCCGCCGAAGTGGCGCATAAGTGCATGGCCGAGTTCGGCAAACAGGAAGGCGAGCTCATCATGGCTCAGCGCGCCCCTGAGAAGCAGAAGGAGCGCTGGCGCAAGCTGAAGGTCATGCCCCGAGGGGTTGACCGTGAAATCGTCGAAGTCCTCCACATGGTGCACATGGGCATGGACGCCGACTACCGCAACTTATTGATGTTCGCCATCAAGGCCGGCCTGAGCGACGGTTGGGGCGGCTCGATGATAGCGACCGATTTGACCGATATCCAATTCGGCAGCCCGAATCCGCTTCGCTCGAAGGCAAACCTTGGCGTGCTCGGCGAAAATACAGTCAATATACTGGTGCACGGCCACGAGCCCACGCTTTCCGAAATGATCGTGAAAGTGGCGCGCACTCCAGAGATGAAGGCGCTTGCGAAGAAGAAGGGCGCAGAGGACATCACGGTGGCGGGCATCTGCTGCACCGCAAACGAAATCCTCATGAGGCAGGGCGCGCCGCTCGCCGGCAACTACCTCATGCAGGAACTCGCGATAGTCACGGGCGCCGTCGAGTCAATGGTCGTCGACGTGCAGTGCATCATGCCCGGTATCACTCAGGTGGCGCCCTGCTACCACACGAAGATCATCACCACGAGCAAGAAGGCTCGCATACCGGGCGCTGTCCATTACCAATTCGAGGAAGAGAGAGCGGTCGACATAGCCAGGCAGATAGTGACCGAGTCGATCGAGAACTATTCCAACCGCAAACGCGACCGTGTTCAGATTCCGAAAGAGTCGAGCGACCTGATCGCCGGGTTTACGACCGAGAACGTGTTCTACCATCTGGGCGGCAAATTCCGGCCTTCTTTCAAACCTTTGAATGAGGGTATGATTCAGGGCCGTCTGCGTGGTGTCGTCGGCGTCGTTGGCTGCAACAACACAAAGGTCGTCCATGACTATAACCATGTGAATTTCGTGAAGGAGCTCCTCAAGCACGACGTGCTGGTTGTCACGACCGGCTGTTCAGCCGGCTGTCTCGCGAAGCATGGATTCCTGGACCCGGAGGGCGGTCTCCAGTATTGTGGAAACGGCCTGAAGGAAATCTGCGTTGCAGTGGGCATTCCGCCGGTTCTGCACCTCGGCTCATGCGTGGACAACTCGCGCATACTCACGGCGTGCATCGAAATGGTGAAAGAAGGCGGTATCGGAACCGACTTGAGCCAACTGCCGGTTGCCGGTTCTGCGCCCGAGGCGATGAGTTCAAAGGCGACCTCTATTGCATTGTACGTCGCCGCGTCCGGCATCGCGGTCCATTTCTATCCGCCTTTCCAGGTACATGGCAGCAAGAAAGTGACGGAATATCTGACCAGCGAAATGGAGAAAGACTTCGGAGCGTATTTCATATTCGAAGGCGACCCGAAGAAGGCGGCCCAGAAGATCATCGCTCACCTCGACAAGAAACGCGAGGCGCTGAAACTCAAGCCGATGATGTATCCGCCCCTTAACGGAGAAACCGACAAGAAAGCCGCTGAGAAACAGGCCGCGGTATCAAAGAGCTGACGCTAATGAACGGCGGCCGGCTTTCGGCCCCACGGCCTTATCGTAGGGCGGCCGCCTTTGTTCAAGAAGGCTCGAACTGATGAAGGAGTGAGCCCATGCCGGGAACAACAGTTGTGCGGGCAAAAATTTGCACCGCTTGTAAGACATGCGAATTGCAGTGCGCGATAGCGCATTCGCAGTCGAAGGACCTCTTTGAGGCAATACGCGAAACGCCCTCGCCGGAGGCGCGGATAGGCCTTAAGCAGGCCAGGAAGGTAGTCGTTCCGGTGGTGTGCCGTCATTGCGAGAATCCTCCCTGTGTGGCGGCCTGCCCCGAGAAGGCTCTATATAAGAACGGAGCCGGCGCTCCGACGCTGCTCGATGCGGCCAAATGCAACGGGTGTGGCGTGTGTATGAAGGCTTGCCCCGTCGGCGCGCTCCAAATGGACCGCGCAGGCAAGATAGTTTTGAAGTGCGATCAGTGTGTCGAACGCCAGAAGGAAGGGCTTCTCCCCGCGTGTGTATGGGGATGTCCCACCGGCGCGCTCGAATGGCATACCGGCCGCATCCGATATGAAATTGACCCCAAGCTCTGCAAGGCGTGCGGCATGTGCATGAAGGTGTGCACGGTCGAAGCGATCACAGGCGCAAAGAAAACCCCGCACGTCATCAACGGTGAGAAATGCATAAAATGCGGCAACTGCTTCACAGAATGCCCATTTGATGCGATAAACGTGGTGGATGTCTGAGACCGCGCGTAAGATGAGTATTCCGGCCAGACGCAATGTCATACCAATACCTATGATGGAGGTAAGAAAATGTCAAAAATCGTAGCTTCGGCGGCCATTCGCGGCGCGCACTCCTGGGCGGAAGAGGCGGAGGCCGCTCTCAAGCAAGCCATAGAGTCAAAAGGCGAGAGCCAGAAGCTTGAGTTTCCGGAAACCGCTTTTTTCCTTCCCATGGCGTATTCGCTCCTGGGAATGGAAGTGAAAGACCTCGCAGGCGCGAAAAAGATAATGGCCCGCGTGCGCTCTCTTCTGCCGCCGGTCCCCAGTGAGAAAGTGTGGCTTCCCTACCTCGGGCCGACGCTTGACGCGGGCATTGCCACGTTGCTTTCGACCGAAATGATAACGGCGCTCAGGTATCTGCGTGGCGAGCTTCCGGCGCAAGGCGACCAGGGATTTATATCGGATACGATCCTCCGTTCGCTCGGCATCCAGTTGGTGGACGGCAGAATGCCCGGCTTTGCGGCCATTCTCGGGTCCGCCCCCACAAACGAGATAGCAGTAAAGGTCGTTCGCGAATTGCAGCAGCGGAACATTCTCGTGTTCCTCTGCGATAACAACGACGGCAAAACGATGCGCCAGCAACTCGAGCAAGAGAAGGTCGAACTTGGCTGGGACACTTACATCGTTCCTCTCGGGTCCGATCTGGTGTCCGGCATCTATGCGCTTAACTGGGCAATGCGCGGCGCGCTCACGTTCGGTGGCCATAAACGCGGCGAATTCGTGAAATGCCTCGAGTACCAGCGTGACCGCGTGTTCGCGTTCGGTCTCGTGTTCGGCGAAGTCACCGACCGGCGCTATGCCGTCGGCGCAGGCGCAATCAATATGGGCTTCTGCGTCATTGCCGACACCGATATACCGGAGATACGCCCGACGGGCGTGACATTGTTCGAGGCGCTCGTGCGCGAGCGGAACTATGACAAGATCGTCCCGACTTGCATTCAGACTCGTGGAGTCAAGGTCAAGGTCGAGAAAGTGCCAATACCCGTGAACTATGCGGCGGCGTTCGAGGGCGAGCGCGTTCGCAAAGAACAGCTTGCGGTCGAGTTTGGCGGCAAGGCTTCGGTGGCCTTCGAGTGGCTCCGCATGAAGTCTCTCGATCAGGTTGAGGACGGCAAAATCACCGTCGTCGGCCCCGATGTCGATACGGTTCCGGACGGAAAGTCGCTCCCCATTGCGATCATCGTGGACGTCGCCGGCCGAAAAATGCAGCGCGACTTCGAGCCCATTCTCGAGCGCCAGATTCACCACCTGATCAATGGCGCGATGGGTGTCATGCACGTCGGCCAGCGCGATATCGTATGGATTCGCATGAGCAAAGACGCCAAAGCCAAGGGGTTCAAGGCAAGACACTTCGGTGATATCCTCCATGTGAAGCTGCTTCAAAACTTCCCGTCCATCGCTGATAAAGTGCAAGTAACCATATACACGAAGAAAGAAGACGTTGAAAAGCTTCTCGCCGAAGCGAAGAAGAGCTACGCGGAACGCGACGCGCGCGTGGCGGGTATGACCGACGAGAGCGTAGACACGTTCTACTCCTGCACTCTGTGCCAGTCATTTGCCCCGAGTCACGTTTGCATGATCAGCCCGGAACGACTCGGTCTTTGCGGCGCATATAACTGGCTCGACGGCAAGGCCGCGTTCGAAATCAATCCCACCGGCCCGAACCAGCCCGTCGTCAAGGGAGAGACGATTGACCCGGTGAAAGGTCAATGGGACAACGTCAATAAATTCGTATATCAGAAGTCCAGCAAGAAGATCGAGAAGTTCAACGCTTACTCGCTGATGGAAAGCCCGATGACGTCCTGCGGCTGCTTCGAGTGCATCGTCGCGATCGTGCCCGAAGCGAACGGCGTGATGATCGTCAACCGTGAATACAACGGGATGACCCCAAGCGGTATGACCTTCTCCACGCTCGCCAGCACGACGGGCGGCGGTTTGCAGACCCCGGGATTCCTCGGAGTCGGCAAGCTTTATGTTACCAGCAGGAAGTTCATATCGGCGGACGGCGGTCTGGCCCGTGTTGTCTGGATGCCGAAAGACCTGAAGGAAACGGTGCGCGAACGTCTCGAAGCGCGCGCCAAGGAAGTCGGGCTCGACGATTTCTTGAATAAGATCGCCGACGAGACAGTCTGCGACAACGCAGGCGATCTGCTTCCGTTCCTTGAGAAGGTCGGCCATCCGGCGCTTACGATGCCGCCGATGTTCTAAAGTTACTCTTACAGGGCTGTTGGTTTATCTCGTGGCAGACCACAAGAGAAGCGCTTGTGGTCTGCCTCACATCAAAGGAGAGGTTACATGGCGCTAACAGGTCTGGACATTTATAAATTACTGCCGAAAACCAACTGCGGCGAATGCAAGTCGCCAACGTGCCTTGCATTTGCGATGCGGGTGGCTCAGAAACAGGCCTCCATCGATCAGTGCCCACATGTGAGCGCCGAGTCTAAGGAAAAACTCGGCGCAGCGTCGGCGCCGCCGATACAGTTGGTAACAATCGGAGCAGGCGACTTCAAAATCGCGATCGGCAACGAGACCGTGTTGTTCAGGCATGAAGAAACGTTCCATCATCCGGCCGGCATCGCAGTGACTGTTTCCGACAAGCTGTCGGAGGCTGAGATCGGCGCGCGCGCAGACAAGATCGTACATCTTATATTCGAGCGCGTCGGCATGAAGATTGCCGTCGATATGGCCTGCATCATGAACGACTCGGGCGATCCGGCTAAGTTCGCCGCCGCCGTGAAGATAGTCGCCCAAAAGGCCCCCGTTGCGCTCATATTGGCAAGCGACAATCCCGATTCTCTGAAAGCTGCGCTCGAGGTGTGCGCCGACAGGCGTCCGCTCCTCTGCGGCGCGAATGCGAGCAACTATCAGGCGGTGGCAGCATTGGCAAAAGAGAAGAATTGCCCCGTCGTTGCAAGGGCCAAGGGGCTGGAAGCGCTTACAGACTTGACGCAGAAGATAACAGCGGCAGGAGTAAAAGAGATAGTGCTGGAATCAGGCGCCGAAGGCGTCCGGCAGACGCTCGAAGACCTGACGAAAGCACGCCGCTACGCTCTGAGAAAGAGTTTCCGGCCGCTCGGCTATCCCATGCTGACGTGCATGATGGGCGACGGCGATTCGTTCCTTCCGGTTCTCAAGGCCGCCGCTTACATCGCGAAGTATGCGGGCATCGTGGTGACTGACGCCATCGAGCCCTGGCAGCTCATGCCGCTTCTTACGGTGAGACAGAATATCTACACCGACCCGAGAAAGCCGCTGCAAGTCGAGCCCGGAGTTCACAAGATAGGCGAGCCCGGCTCGAAAGCGCCTCTGCTGATCACGACCAATTTCTCGCTCACGTACTACACCGTCGAGGGAGAAGTCGAAGGCTCGAAGGTGGCTTCCAATATCCTGGTGGTCGACACCGAGGGCACGTCCGTCCTGACTGCCTGGGCCGCCGAAAAGTTTACGACCGACCAGATCGCGGCTGCGATGAACAAATATGAGGTCGAAGCAGTGGCCTCTCACAAGAAAGTCATCATTCCCGGTCTGATCGCGGTCGAGAGCGGCAAGCTGCAAGAAGAGTCCGGCTGGGAAGTTATCGTCGGTCCGAAGGAAGCGTCCGGAATCCCGTCATATCTCAAAGCCAACTGGGGCGGCTGAGGCATTGGCCCAATACAAAGTCACCTTCTTGCCGGAAGGCAAGGCAGTGATAGCCACATCTGAAGACACCCTGCTTGACGCGGCTCGCCTTGCGGGCGTTTACGTTTCCTCCTTGTGCGGCGGCGATATGATATGCGGCAAGTGCCGGGTGGTCGTCAAGGAAGGGCAGGTCTTCGAGGAACAGCACATGCTGCTTTCGCGCGAGGAGGTGCGAAGCGGCTATGCGCTTGCCTGCGCAAGCCACCCGCGAAGCGACGTGGTGGTCGAAATACCCATCGAGTCGCGGATGGAAGGCAAGCAAATCGTCGTTGATGAGGACGCGCAGCGTTTCAGCGGCCTGGCCAAGGTTGACCTGGCGAAATACGAATTCGAGCATGCGCCGCTCATCGAAAAAATATACCTGGAGATACCGCCGCCGTCGCTCGAAGACAGCCTGTCGGACTTGAGCAGGCTGTTCCGCGCGATTCGAACGCACGTGGACGTCCCCATCATGCAGACGGGCCTCAAGAACATTCGCCGTCTGCCTCAAATACTGCGCCGGGGCGACTGGAACATCACGTGCACGCTCGGCCAGCGCGGGGGCACCGTCGAGGTAATCGAAATCGAGGAAGGAGACACCTCGAACAGGAATTATGGGGTGGCCATCGACGTCGGAACGACCACCGTCGTCGTTCACCTCATTGACCTGAAGGCATCCCGGATACTCGCGACTGACGCCACCTACAACTCTCAGATAACGTTCGGAGAGGACGTTATCACGAGGCTTATCTACGCGAAAGAGGAAGTGGGCGGACGCGAGCGCCTTCATGAAGCTATCATTGGCAACATCAATATGATGATTAATAATACAACCGCCGCCGCCGGAGTGAATCTGCAGCATGTCACTTGTGCTCTATGCGCCGGCAACACTACGATGATGCATTTCCTGCTCGACCTCGATTCCTCGAACATCAGGCGCGAGCCCTACATTCCGGCAGCCACGAACGTGCCGCCGGTCAGGGCAGTCGAGGTGGGCATCCAGATCAATCCGCGCGGGTTGCTCTACGGCGTCCCCGGCGTCAGCAGCTACGTGGGTGGCGACATAACTTCGGGCGTTCTTGCTTCGGGCATTTACCGCGCGCCTGAACTCTCGATGCTTATCGATGTCGGCACGAACGGAGAGATCGTCATCGGCAACAACGAATGGCTCGTTTGCTGCTCGGCGTCCGCCGGACCGGCCTTCGAGGGCGGCGAAGTCAAGTTCGGGATGCGAGCGACCCACGGCGCGATCGAAAGAGTGAAAGTGCTCGAGGGCGGGGAACTTGTCGAGACAGTAGTCATCGCAAACGAGAAGCCTCGGGGTATCTGCGGTTCCGGTTTGATTGACATAATATCGGAGCTCAGACACGTGGGAGTGATCGACAGAACCGCCAAGTTTGCCGAGCCCGGCTATTGCAGCCGGCTGAGACGCACCGACGACGGCATCGAGTTCGTGCTTGCATACGCCGATGATACAGCCATAGGCCGCGATATTGTGCTCACGCAGCCCGATATCGATAATCTCATCCGTTCGAAGGCTGCCGTCTTCGCGGGCGCGTCGGTCCTCATCAAGAGCGTGAATCTCAGGTTCAGCGATTTGGAACGTGTTTATATAGCGGGCGGCTTCGGCAACTACCTCGATTTGCACGGCGCGATCGCCATAGGACTTCTGCCTGATGTGCCGCTCGAAAAAGTCAAGTTTATCGGGAACAGTTCCCTCAATGGGGCCAAGCTCGCGATCCTTTCGCGCGAGGCGTCTCTCGAACTCGAGAACATCGCGCAAAAGATGACCTATATTGACCTGAGCAGTAACCTTAAATTCATGGAGGAATACAGCTCGGCGATGTTCCTGCCGCATACGAACTTGGAGTTGTTTCCGTCAGTGACGTAGGAGCACGCAACCCCTCTGTGCGGGTTTAATTGTGGAAGAAACGAAAGAAGCGAGAACGACCACGTTTGTAGGGGAAGAAGAACACCCGCGTTTGTAGGGGCGACCCGGTGGGTCGCCCGCACAAAATGAGATCGTGAACCGTAGACCGTGAACCGTCTTTCTTACGGGAGAATAATCAGCGTCTTGCATATGACCAATGAGAAACGGAGGAGCTTATGGAAAGCGTAGTCGAAAAGTGGACCACTAAGGTGAACACAATCACGCTTGGCGCCACCAAACAAATGGGAGGCACTCGGGAAAAAACCGTCACCGTGGGCGGTAGCAGCACTTTGCCATACCTCAATTTTGAGGGCGCATGGCCGAATCCGCCGGCTATCGCTATCGAGATGTGGGACAGGGAGCCCGACGGCTGGCCCGAGCCTCTCGCGGACGCCTATGCCGATGTCTGGAAAGACCCGGCGAAGTGGGCAAAGCGGGCCGTAGAGTACGGCGCCGAAATGTTATGCGTTACACTCAAAGGCACGCATCCGGACTTTGGCAACCGCTCACCCGATGAGGCGGCGGGAGTGGTGAAGGATGTCCTGAAGGCCGTCGGCGTTCCGCTTATCATATGGGGCTCCGGCGACTTCAACAAGGATAACGACGTGATGCCGCGCGTCAGCGAAGCGGCCAAAGGCGAGAACTGCCTTCTCGGGACCGCAGTCGAAAAGAATTACAAAACCCTGACTGCGTCCTGCCTTGCCGATGGCCACAAGATCATCGGTGAGTCGCCGCTCGACATCAACATCGCGAAACAGGTGAACATACTGATCTCCGAAATGGGCTTCAAACTCGAGGATATAGTGATCTTCCCCGCGACCGGCGCGCTCGGATACGGAATGGAATACAGCTACTCGATCATGGAGCGCGGACGCACAGCCGGACTCTCCGGCGACAGAATGCTCGCCCAGCCCGTCATCTGCACCGTCGGGCAAGAGAGCTGGCGCGTGAAAGAAGCAAGGGGCTCCGAGAAAGATTTCCCGACGTGGGGCGATCTGAAGAAAAGAGGTCCGCTTTGGGAAGCGACCTGCGCGGCCACTCTTATGCAGGCTGGTGGCGAGATAGTGGTTATGCGCCACCCCGACGCAGTCAAGAGCTTCAAGAGCCTTCTAAGGGAATTCACTGCGTAGCAATCGGGGACCCGATATCGCGTCTCCAACAAACGAAAGAAGGGGCACGGCAATTGTTATCATTGCGAGAGGAGCGAAGCAATCTCTTTTCTTGGTTTGTTCCCTTTTCGCTTTTGACCTTTCGCCTTTCGCCTCTTTCTTGGGACTCTTTGACCCCGAACCATGAACCGTAAACTGTGGACTGTAAACCGTAAACCCCTTTTCGTAGGAGGAGGAGAGAATGTTTGTAATAGGCGAAAGACTCAATGGCATGTTCCTGGATGTTCGCAAGGGCATCCAAACCAAGGACAAATCAATTATTCACAAGGTCGCGCTCGACCAGGTCAAAGCGGGCGCGAACGCGCTTGATATCAACGTCGGTCCAGCCTCCGACAAGCCGCTCGAGACAATGGTCTGGCTCATCGAAACCGTCCAGGAAGTGACGAACATCACCCTGAGCATCGATACCCCGAAGTTCGACGTCATGAAGGCCGGACTGCAGGCATGCACCAAAAACCCCATCCTCATGAACTCGACCAAGGGCGAAGAAGCAAAGCTCGACAAGTACATGCCGCTGGCAAAAGAATACAATGCGTCCATCATCGGCCTGTGCATCAATGAGAAGGGAATCCCGAAAGACGTGAACAGCCGCGTGGAGACTGCCGCCCTCATTGCCGCCAAAGCGATGGAGCACGGAGTCGAAATGGATAGAGTCTATATCGACCCCATCGTGATGCCGGCCAACGTCGCGCAGGAACAGAGCAAGATCGTCCTCGAGTCCATGTCGCAGTTCCGGCTGCTCAGTGATCCGCCGCCTCATATCGTCGTCGGCTTGAGCAACCTCGGACAAGGCGCGCGCGAGCGCGAGTTGCTTACCCGCACGTGGATCGTCATGGGCGTTTTCAACGGGCTCGACGCCGCCATCATGGACGCTGCCGACAAAGAGATGATGGATGCGTTTATCACGGCTGAATTGCTCATGAGCAAGGCGATCTACAGCGACTCGTACATAAAGGCTTACCAGGCCAGCCATAACCACGTACAGTAAGGACTGGTTCCTGGTTTCTGGTTGAAAATCGTGGGAACCAACCAAGCCGGAGGTCATTCCCGCGAAAGCTGTCCCTCGACCTGATCGGAGACTGGGAATCCATGAATGCGGTCACGACATCTTTGTAGGGGCGCAGCGTGCTGCGCCCTTTGCTTCACATGTTACGTAGGGGCGGTTCGCGAACCGTCCCTAATTCGGGGACACCATGCCGCATGGTGTCCCCGAATTAGGGAAAACAATCACCGCCTTCAGCGCCAAGCCGGATTCCTGCCTTCACGGGAATGACATGCGGTCTTGAACTCTTTTGGATTCAACCATAAACCATAAACCCTAAACCGAGTTCCTCAGGAGGATTCCTTTGACCCCAATCAGAATCGAAACCACACTTTCAATCGTGAAACCTGATGGCTTCAAGAAACGCCTTATCGGCAAGATTATCCAGAAGTACGAAGAATCCGGCCTCACCCTCGCGGCAATCCAGCGGTTCGATCTCACGCGCGCGAAGGCCGAAGGTTTTTATTCCGTCCACAAAGAACGACCCTTCTTCCCCTCGCTCATCGAGTTCATGACCTCCGGACCCGTTGTCGTCATGGCCTGGCGCGGCGAAGGCGCCATCGACAAAGTGCGCGAAATCAACGGCGCCACCGACCCCAAGAAGGCCGCCCCCGGCACAATCCGCGCTCTCTGGGGCGAAAGCATCCAGAACAACATCGTCCACGGCTCCGACGGCTCCGGCACCTCCAAATTCGAAGTCAGTTACTTCTTCCCCGATTTGCGTTAACCGAAAGTCAAGAATCTGGAAGCAAACCGGCGATGGCAAGTCCTTCATCCCACTCTCCCTGAAGGAAGAAGGAGCTTGCATCCTACATACTGCCGGTCGAGTGTCCGCCGATCCTGATACCAGCTAAGTATCAGGCATGAGGAGTTACAACTCATGGCCATCGCGGATCGGCATTCTCCTTTTCATTGGCGGCCTCGCATGGCACATTATTTCCAGAGTCCTCGCATGGTGGCGCCACGGCTGATTTCCCTTTCGTCCATCCTGTCCATTCAGGCCATCTCGTTTTTCCAATTCGTGATGACTCTTCTTCTTTCTGTGGCCGAGTCCGATGCGTGGAAAAGCGCGCTGTCAAGGGTCTGTCAAGGGTCTTGACATCTCGAGAATCTTATGATACAATCTGATGGTCAGACCATATGATCCCCAAACAAAGACTGCCCATGAATTCACGATTTGGAACTTGAGTGGCGTAGAAATGAATACCGTGCAAGAGGTGAAGTGATGGCAGACTCGATCCGTTCGAAGCCGCTGGACTCTGCAAGGCAAGACAGCATCATGCAGTTCCGTCCCATAGAGAAAACAACCATTCCGGGGGAGATCATCGACCAGATAGTTTCCATGCTCTTGACCGGAAAGGTTAAACCAGGCGATAAACTCCCGCCCGAAAGAGAGTTATGCGAGTCGCTCAACGTGGGGCGCAGTTCAGTGCGCGAAGCTCTGAAGGCGTTGGAAACTCTCGGCATAATACGACGGGACATACAAGGGACGACCATATGCGCGCCTGAAGACAATCGCTATCCCGGCCTGTCGCTAGCGGCCGGCAATGCCTCTCTCGAACAGCTCTTCGAATCAGCCAGAATCGTGGGAATGGAGGCCGCCGGGCTGGCAGCGGAGCGCGCAAGCCGGGAGGACATCGAGAGAATATCGAAAAGCATGGGAGAATCAGAGGATATGCAGAAGGCTGCCGCCATTCACCTTTCTTTTCACCGAGCCATGGTACATGCCGCGAAGAATCCGCTATTATCACAAATGTACAATATGCTCACGGCGTTGGTAGCTCAATCTCGGCAACTGTCCGCCGCGGTTCAGAGTATGGGGGAAGATGAGCGGAAGACTTTTATAAGAGATATCTTCAGTGGTCACAGAAGGATTCTCCGTGCGGTTGAATCCCATGATCCCGCGGCCGCCAAGAAAGCGATGCGAGAGCATTTTGAATGCATGGAGTCCATGGCCCTGAAAAGTGAAAAGAGAGGAAAGCACGGTCAGCGGTGAAGGTCTTAAGGAACCGGCGACTGTTCCCTTAATTCGGGGACACGATGGCGCATCGTGTCCCCGAATTAAGGGTGCGCATCGTGTCCCCGAACTTAGGGCTGTCTCTTCCCCAACTAACCGCGCGGCGGTGAGGTCGGTGTGCTGAGAATGAAGTGAGAACGACCCACAGTCAGCGGCAGAAAGAGCATTAGGCACGGAGGAAATAGTTTATGGCTGACGCGAGCTTCGATGCTGTCATAATTGGCGCTGGTCACAATGGCCTGGCCCTCGGATGCTATCTCGCAAAGTGCGGATGGAGCGTCGGGATATTTGAAAAACGCCACGAAGAGGGCGGGGGGCTATGCACTGAGGAACTCACGCGCCCGGGCTTTCTGCACAACGTACACTCAAATTACCATACGCTTGTGGGTGTTTCCCCCGTGTACGAAGACCTGAATCTTTTCCAGCATGGCCTCAAATATGCCCATCCTCCAGTCCAGATGGGAAGCGTCTTCGAGGATGGCGCCGCGCTTACCATACATACCGACATGAACAAGACCTATGAGTCTATGGCGCGCTTTTCGCAGAAGGACGCTGACACATGGATGCGCCTTTACGAAGAAGTCAAGGGCTTCCTGGATTTGCTCGTAGGCGCCTTGATGTTCGCCCCGCCGATAAACCTGAACGAAATCACCAACGCGCTGACGGTTTGGGGTGTCGAAGATAAGTCTGAATTCCTGATGGCCCACCTGCGCAGTATGACCATAAACGACTTCTTGAACAAGCACTTCGAAAATGAGAGAATAAAGGCAATGCTCGCGTTTCACGCGGCGGTGTGCGCCTACAGCAACGACGTCGTCGGCCTTGCGGTTTCGTTCCCCCTCCTTGCAGGCAAAATCGACAACTGGCAGTGCTGCATAGGCGGTTCGCACAAACTGGCGCATGCGTTGTGGTGGACGCTGCTTGCCGACGGCGGCGTGGTTTTCCCTGCTGCGCCAGTCGAGAGAATCCTGGTCCGGGATGGCCGCGCTGTCGGAGTCAAGCTGCTGGACGGCTCGCAGATACAGGCGCGCAAGCTAGTCGCAAGCAACGTTGACCTCGAGCAGACGTTCCTCAAGTTTCTTGAAGGAGAGATCAACGACTCGGGGTTCATCGGCAATGTCAAGAACTGTCGGCACAAGGATTGGTCTCTCTTCAGCGTGCATCTTGCGCTGAACGAGCCTCCCATGTATTCTGCAGCCGAATTTGACCCCGATATCAACCAGGCTTGGGTGATGAACGTCGGCTACGAGTCGATTGCCGATCTGAACGACCACTTCAAGAGGGTTCGCCGGGGCGAGTTGGTCGATCCGAAACTCAACTGCGCCGTGAATTCGCTTTTTGATCCGACCGACGCGCCTCAGGGAAAATATACCGGCCTCATCAGACAGTTTGCCGCCTTCAAACTCAATGGAAGCGAGGAAGAGTGGGAGAGAGTGAAGGTTGAATATTCCAGGAGGTGCATCGAGAAATGGCGCGAATACGCCCCTAACCTCGACGACAACGCCATCATAGAGTTCGCGCCGTACACGCCGAAAGACATTTCGGACAGGTTAGTGAGCATGGTCAAGGGCGACTGGATGCTGGGCGCCATTGCGCCCGATAACCTGCTCTCTGAACGCCCATTCCCGGCGCTTTCTCAATACCGCACTCCCATTAAGGGATTATACATGTGCGGCTCGACCCAACATCCGCACGGGTATATCACTTTCGCTCCGGCATACAATGCGCTCCATGTAATAGCCGACGATTTCGGCATCGACAAATGGTGGAAACGGGTCTAGCAGGCATGCGATCCGACATGGTCAAAGTCACCATCGAACAAAGCGGCGAGCCAAGCGGGCTTGCCATGATAATGCAGCAATATTTCGAGCAGAACATCCGCGATTTTTCGTACAAAAGCCGGCAGGCCGGAAAAATCGACGGCAAAATGGCGTTTGAAGCCGTCGAGGGCGATGTCGGCGTAACACTGAGTTTCAAAGGCGAAAGAATCGAGATAACCGACGGATGCGCCGATGACGCGGCAATGTTCGTCCGCGGTGGCATCTTTGACCTCACCGGGATTGCTACCGGCGGACCGGGAACTTTGGGAAAGGTACTGTCCGGCAAGGTGCAGGTCAGATCGGCATGGAAACATCCTCTTTTTGCGCTCAGAGTCGCCAGATTCATGCGTCTTCCAAAGGAGATGCAGACTGGAAATGCGGCAACGATAAGGCTGACAGGATGGAAATTGGCTGCGGGCGCAGGCGCGGCGATCTTGCTGGGTTTGGCCGCATATTTTGCGATGAGATAACAGGCATTAATTCGGGGATCCCGCCGTGGCGGGACCGCAAGGTGTCCCCGAATTAAGGGAAACAGTTGCCGGTTTCTTGCGAACGTCTTACTACGCCCCGGCGTCATTGATTGTGAAAGAAAGAGTGAGCACATTGAGGCCATTGCGAGCGAAGCGATGCAAACTTTCTTCTTCTTTAAGATTCTCCCTTTCGCCTCTTTCAACCCTGAACCATAAAATCTGAACCATAAACCATGAACCGTGAACCGTAAACCATCTACTCGGAGGGAAGGTCAACAATGGAATCGTACGATGCCATCGTCATTGGCGGCGGGCACAATGGCCTCACACTGGCCGCATACCTGCAACGGGCCGGCATGCAGACACTGCTCCTCGAGAGGCGTCACGAATGGGGCAGCGGCCTCAACACCGAGGAGGTCACGCTTCCGGGCTTTCTCCATAACTTGCACGCGCAATACATGGAATTCATCGATTATATGCCCTTCTACCATGATTTCGGATTAGAGAAACTTGGCGCCAAGATGATCTATCCGGTCAACCAGTGCGGCATAACTTTCGCCGACGGCAGGCCGCCGATAATCGTGCACACACCCGACCATCTCGATCTTACATATAAGAGCATCGCTCAATACTCGAAGCGCGACGCCGAAGTCTTCTGCGAGCTCAAGCGCAAGACGATGGAAGTCGACCATCTCTTCTGCACACTCTACTGGAACCCGCCCGTTCCGCCTGCAGAGGAGAGCCTGCGCAGCGGGGACGAGATAACGGCCGCGTTGCTTAAGCATCTGGGCCTCGGCAAAGAGATTCTGAGCAAATCAGTAAAAGTCGCGGTTGATGAGACATACGAGACTCCCGAACTGCGGATGATGCTCTACCGACAATCGATGGAATGGGGAATACCGCCGGAGTGGGAAGCGAGCGGATTCGGATTCATTGTGTCCATTTGCTGGCTGATAGGCATTTGGAAGATGTGCGTCGGCGGCACTCACACGCTCAGTCACGCAATGGAAAGCGCATGCAGGCGAGAGGGCGTCGCCATGCGCGAGAACTCGCTTGTGAAACGTATCATCGTCAAGGCCGGGCGCGCAGCGGGTGTAGAACTGGCCGATGGAACGAAGTTTGAAGCCCGAAAAGTTGTGGCAAGCAACGCCGATCTCAAGCAGACCTTGCTTGAACTCGCGGGCAGAGAAAACCTGAGCAGCCAATGGACAAGGCGCACCGAAAACT
Source organism: Candidatus Poribacteria bacterium (assembly GCA_016215705.1). Classification (GTDB taxonomy): domain Bacteria; phylum Abyssobacteria; class SURF-5; order SURF-5; family SURF-5; genus JACRIR01. Next base: position 26,929 of record JACRIR010000207.1, read on the forward strand.
TCAGGATAGGGCCCGACCATTGTCTTGGCACGACCGCGTTTGCCCTGAAAGAAGCGCCCGACTACAAATCCGCCAAATGGGACGAGGGCATCAACAAGACCTTCTACACTATCGTCGGTTACGAAACCCCTGACGACGTGGTTAACTACATCCGTGAGGCGACCCACGGCAGAATACCGGCTCGGCCCGGTTCCGGAACATGGGTAAACTCGCTTTGGGACCCCACACAGGCCCCGCCCGGCAAACATGCGATGACCGGCTGGTTCTTCTTCCCGAAGGCGAGTGAACTGACTCCAGCCGAATGGGACGAAGTTCGCTCAACCTATAACGAGAAGTTCAGACAACTCTGGCAGCAGTACGCTCCTAATATGAAACGCGACAACGTGCTTGCCGACGCGCTCTACACCCCTCTCGATATCGAGCGCAAAAACCTGATGCGTGAGGGATGTTTCTCGAACGGATCAATAGCGCCCGATCAGATGGGCTGGATGAGACCGTTCCCCGAGGCTTCGCAATACAGAACGGAAATCGAGGGGCTCTATCTCTGTGGTCCGTTCACGCATCCGGGCGGCGGCGTTTTCGCGGCATGCGGATACAACGCATTCAAATCCATCGCGCAGGACTATGATCTGCCAAAACTTTGGGAGCAGACCAACAGGGGATATTGAGAGACAAAAAACCTGCTTTTCTTAGGAGGTACGGAATGGCTGAGATTTACTCGAAAGAGTGGTACGAAAAACTCAAGGCGCTCGTAAACAGCCGCGACGACATCACCGCCCGGGCGCCTCAGGGACAGTGGCGCATATGCATCGAGATCGTCGGAGACCCTAAATCACCCTATGTGACCAAAGGGCAGGCGAAGTACTTCTTCGTCCTCTTCGACAAGGGGAAATGCCAACAGTATGAGCAGCTATCGGAAACCATGGACGGCAAAGGGCTCGACTTTCGCTTCACAGGCCCGGCCACCGTATTCGAGGAAGTCGCCGCCGGCGCGCGCGACTTCATCGAGGCCGGACTGCGCGGCGCCATCAAGATACGCGGCGACATGCGAATCTTCATGCAGAACGCGGAGCTCGCAAAAATCATAGCCGATCTCTATTCCCAACAAATCGACACCGAATGGCCGCAAGGCAAACCGCCCTACGATTGAGAAATCCGAACCCCCAAATTCGAAGGCGGCTACTTTTTCCCGGGCCTGATAAGGGGCGTGGGATCGCAAGCGAAAGAGATGGCGCTTAATTCGGGGACACCATGCCGCATGGTGTCCCCGAATTAAACGAACCAGTGGCTGGCTTCTCAAGCGCGCCTGACAACGTCTGCCGCGTGGTCATAGACCCAAACATAAGCAAGGCAATAGGGTCTCCCTTTCGCCTCGCACGTTTGCCTTCACCACTCATCATTCCCCATCAATCCGCAATCGTTTGTCTCCAGAGTAGAAATGGCCTTTCCCCGTGACTCCCCGTGGTCAAGAAACAGTGAAATTCCGTTTCTTTAGCGAAGCTGGCTGGCGCGATTTGATTCTATCGCGATTCTTTGTATAATATTATCGGAAGGTAAATCCCTTGTTGGTTCAGGCGGGGATATCGATCATGGGTATTAGCGAACTGAGAGAAAAACGCCAAGAAATACTTCGCCTTGTCGCAAAGCACGGCGCGCGGAACATTCGTGTTTTCGGCTTGGTGGTGCGAGACGAAGCTGGGGATGAGAGCGACATTGATTTCCTTGTCGAGATTGGAACAAGGACGCAGCCTGCTTGACCTTGGCGCCCTGCTAATGGATTTGAAAGGATTACTGGATCGGGAGGTTGATGTCGTGACTGAGAATGGCATCTACTGGCTCCTTCGCCGCCGGATACTCAAGGAGGCCGTGCCTCTGTGAAGAAAGACCCGCGCGTCTATCTCGCTCACATCCTTGAGTGCGTCGAACAAATCATGGAATTCACCGGTGGTGGCAGGGGCGAATTCTTGCGAGGGACTCAGATTCAGGACGCTGTTAAGGCCTGGCATTCATCCTCTGGTCTGAACCATGAAACCTGAAGACATCAGCGATTACTTACGTCTGAGGAAAAGCATAGAGAACCCGTGGGCGCTTGTCCGGCTGAGAAAACGCCGTCAGCCGCGAGAACACGGTGAGTTGTTCGAAGTGCGGTTCAGGGACGGCCGGGTCTTTTGCTTGCGGCCGGGAACCCGCGACGCACATATATTCAATCGTCTGTTCGTGAGAGACGAATACCAAATCGGAAAGAAGGATAGAACCGGGTTCGAATGCGCAATTGACGTCGGCGGGCATATAGGGACATTCTCTTTTATGGTTGCGCCGCGCTCCCGGCGAGTACTGGTGTTCGAGCCGATTTCGGAGCATTTCGGGCTCTTGAAAAGAAACATGTCGCAATTCCCGCATGTCCAATGCGTAAATGCCGCGGTCACGGACACGAAGAAAGAATTGAAGATATACAAGCCTTGGCCCGGCGGCAAGTCTCGCTCCGGCGCCCAAACCAGACCCGCAGAAGACAATTTCGAGACGGCGTCCGGCATATCGCTCAAAGACATTTTTGTGGAATATGACGTCGAGCGGTGCGATCTTCTCAAGCTCGATTGCGAGGGCGCAGAATACGAGATTCTCTTTACCTTGCCGGACTATGTTCTGTCCCGCATTTCGCGCATTGTCATGGAGTACCATGACGATTCTCCGAAACCCAAGTCCGAATGGACTGTCGAATCGTTGCGCAAATATCTGAAAGAGAAGGGTTTCAGCGTGTTCGCAAGGGCGAGAAAGCGCAATCGCCTGGTAGGAATTATGGATTGCACGAGATAGGCGACTAAAGCGCAACCTTCGACCTTGGACCTCTTCCGTCTCGGGGGATTTCCATTCAGCCTTCGTCGCTTCTCATCCGCGTTCATCGGCGTGCATCGGCGGTTCCAAATGTTTTCTATTGCACGGACGCCCTTCATGCGTCACATTCTTGTCCTCATTCAACCAGAAACTCGAAACCAGAGACCCCGCGCGCTTCGCGCGGTGTGCTATAATACCGTTACCGAACAACGGGAGGCTCTGAAAGAGTGCCTGACCGCGCTTTGGCGCGGCTAATTGCGTAAGAAAGTTGGAGCGAGGGCATGACCCATGACGTCATTCTGAGCGAAGCGAAGAATCTCGCCAAACCCTCAAACTCCAAACCGCCAAACCTACTTTCTTAGGGAGGCTCATGACGGTGTATCGTAAATTCTCAAGAAGAGAAGTTGTAAAGGTCATAAGCGCAAGCGCTCTACTGCCGATTCTGTTGGACGGGCAGAGGGAGGGATTTGCGGCTGACCATAATAGCAAGCTTTCAATGAATCCACCGCTGAACGAGAATCATCCAACACATTTTGTGGATGACTATATTCCCCGCGCTGACTCGCGTGTCGAACTGAAGAACGGGAGGTTTGTTGACGTCATAAACGGGCGCTATTTCGAGGCTGGAACGACTGTAGTCGTTGAACGCGGCAAGATTGTCGAAATATGCGGCCCACAGGACCATCCCGGCGCTGTCAAGACGGACTTCAGTATAGACCTCGAGGGCAAAACCGTCATGCCGGCGCTCTTGAACACACACTGTCATATCGGCATGACATTTCCTTCACGAGTGATGACCTTCCGCGACGTAATGCTCACCCGGCGATACCACGAACAACAGATAGCCTACAATATGACTGAATGCCTCGCTCATGGCATCACCAACATCCGGGATGTGTGGATTCCAGACCTTCGAACAACCAGATCACTCAAGGAGAAAATCTCACGCGGAACAATGCGGGGCCCACGCATTCTGCAATCAGTAGTAGTCGGACCGCCGGGAGGATATTTTACGGGAAACGTCGGCTCAATCGACCGGTTCATGCAATCTCTCATCAGTTTTCCTTTTGTCGATTATGAGAAAACCGATGCCGGCTCCGTATTGTTTCCTGTCGATGCGACGGAGCAGCAGGTCAGGGACGCTGTTGACAGGGCAATGGATGAGCGCGGCGCCGACTGCATAAAAATCGGCGAACAACGCGAGAATATGGTCGATTATAAGCCGACCTTGACAATCATGACCAAGAGTCAACTGGCAGCCATCGGAGACCAGGCGCGTAAGCGGGGCCTGAAAAGCACAATTCATCATGTCTCCGTTGAATCGTTTCGTCGCGCTGTAGAGTGCGGAATATCTTCGCTTGCTCATGCCCCATTCGACGATAAGTTGACCGCGGCCGACATTGAGGCGTTCAACTCATCGGGCTGCTTCATCGAGCCGACGGCAACCGTTGCGTATGACTTGTGCTGGAGAATCAAGGGCGACGCGATGTACGACCACCCCCAGATGGTTCGTCTGACCCGATTCAGGGCCGGCAATCTTTCAAGCCTTGCCGGCGAATATTGGATGCCCGGGTTGAGCCGGAGCGTTATGAGCGCCTCCAACAGAATTGCAGAGGGCAAGCTCAAGAGTATGGGGCTTTTCGACGTCAGAGATTTCTACAAATATTTTTCTACGGTGATCGCAGACGGCGCTGATAATGTGCGGATGCTCTACGAGAGCGGCGCCGACATGGCTGCCGGGAATGACGGTGGCGTTCCGATGGGCACTCCCGCTATGATCGGACACGAACTCAGCATGCTGGATTTCAGCATAAACATCGATTCTGACAGTAAGAAGTTCCGAGGGGCCGACGCCGTTAGAACAGCCACACTAAACAGCGCTCGCGCGCTTGGACTCGACGACCGATTCGGATCCATCGAGGTCAGCAAGATCGCTGACCTCGCGATAGTCGATGGAGACCCGCTTGAGGACCTTCACGTCATCGGCGCGCGCGTTGCGGCCCTCTTCATGGACGGCAAGCTTGTGATAGACAACTACGGGCTTCGAGTCGACCACGGAGACGCGGCCGTGTGAGTATTCTGAAGCATTGCATAGCCGCCGCTCCGTCACCAGTTGTCTGCGAGCCCGCGCATTTTGGCGTCGGTGATGAGATATTTCATCACGCCTACGAGGTGGCCCTTTTCCGCCTCTATTATTTCTTGAAGCAGTCTGTTCTGCCCCCAGATATCAGCTATGGCATGGTAGTAAAGAAGCGTCGCTTTCTCAAATGAAAACGCCCGCAATAGAGCGTCATCCTTTTTCTTGATTCTGTCGACGTCTTTGAAAGCCCCCTTATCGCCCATGAAGAACTCCGAGATAGAAGCAGCGGCGAGGTACTGGTATCTCGTGTCAGGTTGCTCGGCCTCGGGTTCCGGAGGAACATTTGCGAGCAGCGACCGGAACTGGCCCTCGTGGGTTACTTCGTCTTTCGCCAGTATCGAGAAAAGCTCGTTCAGCTCGGCGATTTCCTTGAACCGTTCCGACAACGTTCTGTAGAAACCTGCGCCCAATTCCTCGGTCGTGACAGCGAGCTCGATGCTCTTTCTCAGAGTGACCGCATCCAACATATAAACCTCCCATTCCTTTCCGCAAAGACGTTCCTCGACTGGTCAAATCACCTGCCCCATCGTAACAATAAAAAGCCGCACGGGCAATATCTGCTCCTGACAAGAGCGGAGGAGGCAGTCTCAAAGGAATGCGAAAATAGCCGGATTTCGTATTTGTTCGCGCCCTTTGCTCCCGTGCGGCAAATGAGGTATACTTTGTAGGCCCTTGTTGGCAGCTTAACTGCATCTCGTTTCACCGCTTTCATGCGGCCGATGTTTACCGCTGTGGTGGGGGAGAAATACAGCAACTTGAACGTGGGGGAACCATGGAACACAGAATATCGAGAAGAAGGTCTGCTGTTATTTTGTTATTCATTATCGCGAGTCCAGTGTTTCTGTCGGCTGCATCGTGGTGGCCGCCGAGCATCCTCAGGAGATTTACGGTAAAGCCGCTGGCTGTCGGCGTGCAGGCGCCGCAGTTCGAGCTTGCGTCAGTCACCGGCGAGAAGGTGTCGCTTGCAGGCTTCAAAGGCAAGCCCATGCTCATCAAGTTCTGGAGCGCCGGCTGAAACTCATGTTTGCGGGAGTTTCCCGCAGTCGAGCGGACGTCCAATAGGTTTGCCGCAAATGGACTGGTCGTTCTTACAATCAGCGACGACACTAACACGGAAAAGCTGAATGAGGTACTGAGCAGGATCAAAACCACCTTGCCGGTTCTCCGCGACAAAGAATCGAAGGTATTCAGCGCCTACCACGTCGCTCCTCTTCCGGCGCTGTACCTGCTTGACCGCGAGCAGAAGGTATACAGCGTCTGGATCGGTCCTTCGAAAAAAAGGGAAGCCGAACTCTCGGAAAGCATCACCGCATTGCTCAATAAACAAACCGCTCCTTAGTGGGTCGGCCAGATGACGTCCTCGATATTCGACCCGAGCGCCTCTTTTTTTCAAGAGGAGATGAGATGAAAATAGTGAGTCTCAAGGAACACTCAGCGCGGCGTAGCCGCAACCAAAATGAAGGAATTCACCACCAAGTCACCAAGAAAAGAAGAAACAAGGTAACACGGATTTGGGGAAAAGAAGAAGAAGAAACAAAGGAAGTATTCTTAACCGCAGATGCACGCCGATGAACGCGGATTTGGGAAAGAAGAAGAAAAGAAAATCACGACACAAATTCACGATTTCGAAACTGAGTAGTACAGAGTTTATCCCAACGCTGGCTATGTGGCATCACAATCAATGGGCCTATCTCAATCCGGGCGATTCCGTCGAACAACGGATCTCCTCACTCACTTCCGAATGCGGATCGGATGGAATCCCCAAAACATTTGTGGCCGTTTCAGGCAACACACTTCTTGGCTCCGCTAGTCTCATTCCGCATGATATGGACACGCGAATGGATTTATCTCCCTGGCTCGCTTCTGTTTTTGTAGACCCCGAAAACAGGAAACAAGGCATCGGAGCCGCGCTGGTTCAGCATGTGATAAAGGAAGCAGCCAGGCTTGGCTATCAGACCATTTATCTCTTCACCGAGCCTGACACGGAAGTGTTTTACGCCCGCCTTGGCTGGTCGTTCATGGAAAGAACCGAATATAGAGGTCATCAGGAGGTGATAATGGCCATCGACACCATGTAATTTTTTTCTTGCTCTCGTCCTCCCCATTCGGTCTCGCCCGTGGTATAATTCTTCCAAGCATAGTGGTTGAAGAAGATCGGCCAATGTGTTACCGCCCCTTTAATGAATTTTCGAGTGTCGAGCGCTGTCGCATCATTTCGAACGCCGACGGAGTATTCTTACTGCCCTCTCTTGAAATCGTGAATCTGCGTCGTGATTTCTTGGGTGAGGACTACGCATGCAGGCTGCCGGAGCGTAATGGATTACTCCCCCTGCAGGCATGAATGAAGAGAATCGGTACACGATTCGACATCGTGTCCCCGATCTTCCGAGGCGCCTTGTAGGGGTGCGATTCAACCCGATTCGCGCAGTTTGGCTGCTGCCGTGTTACACCGTAAATCCTGGCATAGATTATGCGAAAAGGAACACCTGCTCAGATTCACCCCGTCCAAGTAATGTGAGCGGGTTCCAGGATAACGAGATCAACTACTGACTTCCTAAGAGATCAGAACATTGGAAATGTGAGTTTTCTCGCCTGGAAATGGGGAGAAAAGCAATGAAGAAAGCATTCGCGCTTGTGCTGACGAATCTTTTCATAGCCGTCGTTCCCTCGACACTTATGGCTTTTCACGATGGAGGCGTTGCATCCTGCAGCGGGTGCCACATAATTCACAATAGCCAGGACGGACAGATTGTGAACGTGGTCTCAGCAAGCGATAATCCTTACCTACTTCTTCGCGGCACGCCAAGTGACACCTGCTTGATATGTCATGCCGACTACGGGCAGAAATCCAATGACGGGCAGACGCTCGGCCCCGGAGGCGACTTCTACTGGATGACGCGCGATGTTTCCTGGAATTCGCCCGACGAGCCCGGTACCGCTACCATATATGCCCGAGAACACGGCCACAACATCGACGCTCCCGGAAACGGAATAAGACCGGACCCCGTGCTGACCAGAGCGCCCGGCGGAGATTTCAATTCCCAGTACCTCGGATGCAACTCATGTCATGACCCGCACAGTAATACCAATTTCCGCCGGCTCTATGGAGTCGGCGCAACCGAAGCGAACTACCCGGGCGGCTACAGCTTCTCCCACCCTGCGCCGACTGCAATAGGCAGCCCGCATGAGACTCGGGTAATGGCGCCCGGCGCAGAAAACATGGGCCAACATACCGCTTACATCAGCGGCATGAGCGATTGGTGCGCCAATTGCCATAAAGATATGCACTCCGGCCTGACGAACAGAATGGTCCACCCGGCCGATGTGACTCTCGGCGCCGAAATCTCCAATAACTACAATGCGTACGTGACAACAAGCAACAAAACCGGCGGCGGATACGCAATTGCTTATCTGCCGCTTGTTCCATTTGAGGACGCTGCCAACACCACGGTCAGCTCGAGCGGAACAAGGGCAACAAGCAAAATCATGTGCCTCACCTGCCACCGCGCTCATGCGTCTCCCTATCAAAAGGCATGTCGATGGGACATGGGACAGACCGACCTGGCGGCAAGTCAACCTGCGAACGAACCGTATCTGGCTCAGTACAAGGGCAACCCCCTGGACATGACCTCGCAGAAGGACCTGTGTAACAAGTGCCATGCGAAGGACTGACTCCTATCGGCTAAGAATCTATGCCGTGTTAAGATATCCGTGTGGCTCACCGTTGATCGCTTGAGTTTCCGTGTCGATTGCTTGAGTTTCCGTCGTGCTCCCCTGCGACATCCTGCATGAAAATTACGAGGGCGTGATTCATCGTGTCCGGCTCATCCTGTTTCGCTGTGGCTATGCCGCGCTATGGTCCCGGTACTTCAAAAAGAGTAAAAAAAGCTTGACGGCATGTCGGAGCTATGTTATAGTTTTGTGGGAAAATATAATATTGCTATGACAACACGGAGAGGACAATGGGTGCACGAAAAAGAAGAGAAGAGGAGAGACGGGCTCGATGGGAACAGATAGTCGAAGCAGCCCGAAAGGTGTTCTGTCAAAAGGGTTATCATCATGCAACTATCAGTGATATCGAGAAGGCCAGCCGGCTGACGAGTGGCGCAATCTTCTATTACTTCAAGGGGAAGGACGAGATTTACATTGCCGCTCTCATCAAGGGCTTGCAGGACCTTCGGGACGAATTCCGGCGCGCCGTAGGCGAGCCCGGTTTAAATCCCGAGCAACAGCTTATTAATGTCGTCAACAGCTTCTTCGAGAACTATCGAAAAGAGCCCGAGTTTTTCAAGATGGCTCAGTATTACTACTTCGCTTGGGAGAACGACAAGGGACTGCGACCGGAACTCATGGAGCAGGTCAATAAAGTCACACTTGAATCTGTCTATCTAATGTTCGATATCCTGAAAAAGGGGAATGAAGAAGGTTATTTCTCCGTGGACCCCGTCATCGGAGTGACCAGCGTGTGGATCTTGATTGCAAACTCGGTGCATCTCACCAAAGAAAACCCCCGCGCCGCTTTTATGGGCGTAACATGGGATTATATGAAAGCCGGCATTACGGACAGCATACTCGCTATCGTGCGGGGTGGCCTGGCAAGCAAAGAGAACAGTATCATCGCCCGACAGAAGGCTTGAGGCAAGCCAGGGCAAATTCCCGATATTCGACGATGCACGGCCTGTTGCCCAAAAGATAATAGCTATTTGTCATTCTGAGCGAAGCGAAGAATCTCTGTTCACAAGCACAAATTCGCAGGAAAACCAGAGATTCCTTCTCGCTTCGCTCGGAAGACCGGGCGCAGGGTCGACCGTGTTTTGGGTAGACCCCCGGCGAGCGCTCACCTTCGTGTGTTTTAGGGCCGGCCTTCTGGAAGAAGGTGCGAGCACACTGCGTTTCCAGCGCCTATCCGATTTCGTGGTTGCATCGGTCGTTGACTCGCAATAATCCACGCAGCGAAGTCGAACCGTACCTTGACACGGTTACGATGTCATGTTATAATAATATCATTATAAAACATAGTGATACTCTAATGCTGAACGGCAGGTTACATGGTGCTCGGGGTTGATAGTAATAAAGAAACAGGTCTTAGTTCGGGACACGATGCCGCATCGTGTCCCCGAATTAAGGGGAACAATAGTCAGTTTCCTTAGGAGGCTCGTCATGAGTGAGAACGTTTACGCCAGGCTTCGTGAATACCTCGACAAGATGCCGAACGGATATCCCGCAACCGACAGCGGAGTGGAAATTCGCATACTTAAGAAACTGTTTTCGCCGGAGGACGCCGAGTTCGTGATGAAACTGACCCAACACCCGGAGTCGGCTCGCGAAATTGCCAAACGGCTTGGGATAAACGAATCCAAGACGACAGAGAAGCTGGAGAACTTGACGAGACGAGGTCTCATCTTCAGGCTGCGAAAGGGAAAGAGTGTTCGATACAACACCGTTCAATTCCTCAGCGGCATCTTCGATTTCCAACTGCCCCATATGGACCGCGAATACGCTGAAATGATAGAAGAGTACATGCCTTCTGTCGCCAGGTCCTTGATGCCTCTCAAGACCAAGCAGGCCCGCGTTGTTCCCGTCGGCTCTGCCATCGATGCCGCCCCCGAAGTCGCAACATACAATCGCGTGCGTGAACTCGTCAAGAATCACGACCTCATCGCGGTGGCGCATTGCCGCTGCCGCAGGGAACAAGGGCTCTTGGGTCACAACTGTGATCGCCCGAGCGAGACATGCTTCTTCTTCGGAGTATGGGCGCAATACTATATCGATACCGGCATGGGCCGAGAGCTATCCAAGGACGAAGCCATGAAACTGTTCGCCATGGCAGAGGAATCGAAGCTCGTGCTCTGTGCCAGCAATACGCAGGAACTAATGTTTATCTGTTCGTGCTGTCCATGCTGCTGCGTCGCATTCAAATTGCTCAAGCTTACGGAGAATCCGGGCGACCTTGTCCTCTCATATTACAGGGCTGCCATAAATCCTGACGTGTGCACCGCTTGCGGCGCGTGCCTCGAACGTTGTCAGATCAACGCGATTGCCGAAAAGGACGGAGTCATGGAAGTGCTGCCTGCGCGATGCATAGGTTGCGGGCTGTGCGTCTCGGCGTGTCCGACCGACGCAATCAAGCTCGAAGAAAAACGTAGACCTGCTCCCCCTGCGACGATGGGGGAATGGCACAAGAGGCTTTCGGATGAACGCGGAGTGAGTTGAATGGTCCATCCGTCCACAGGGAAAGCGGCAATCATGAGTGTTCGCAGAGGGGTGTGCCTTTCTTTCATAAGTAATCTGCCAGAGACGAGTTAGCCGTTCCGCAGGAAAAAATAAAATATCCACAGAATAGCCCTTGACAGAGTGAAGGACTTCATGATATAATAACGATATAATAAAATATAGTATCACTATGAAACCAAATCTTGACAGCTATTTGAAAGACACGCGGCGGATGTCTGATGAAGGTATCGCGGAAAGCATGGTAAAGACCATGCCGAAGCGAGAGTTCAAGAATGCCATAGAGAATATGGGCAAATACCGAATTCCGCTGCAGAAAGTAGTAGACCCGAAACCTTAGTTCTGGCTGTCCATTCAACAGGACTCCCAGCAAGTGCAAGGCGCAGGGGGAAAAGGCGTGAAGGCTTTCAGCACGACGGCTTCATTCATGTTCGCAGGTTAGTTTGCTGAGCCTTTCGACCGACCGATTCCCCCTGCGCTTTGCCTATTGGCGCCTTCGCCCTCGTCAAACTCAAAGATGTTGAGATGTTTCATTTGTGTCCAGTTCATTCCGCGGCGGCCTGCCCGATTATAGCCGTTAGATAGGGAGCATGGATGCGATACGCAATCATATGTGATGTTCATTCCAACCTTGAGGCTTTGGAGACAGTGCTCGCAGAAATAAAAAGGCAGAGAGCTGACAAAATCGTGCATCTCGGGGATATTGTGGGCTACAACGCGAACCCCAACGAGTGCATCGAGATTTTCATGGAAGAGAACATCACTTCAATAATGGGGAACCATGATGCGGCCGCTTGCGGCCTGGATGATCCCTTATGGTTCAATCCTGTCGCGAAGGGGGCGGCGATCTGGACACGCGCCAACCTAGACGCGAAGAAGAGAGATTACCTGCGAGGTCTTCCGGAGAAACTGGCGCTTGACAATACTCTCCTGCTTTCCCATGGGTCCCCTGAAAACCGTGACGACTATGTCATCGATTGGATAGATGCGATGCGTCAGTTCGCCGTCATGGAGAAGATGTTAGTGAACATTTGCTTCCTCGGACACAGCCATCTTCCTGCGTTGTTCGCGCACCGCGGCCTGAACCATAACCTCGACAGATACGGCAAACACACCCTTGACGCCAATAATCGATATCTGGTGAATTTCGGAGGCCTGGGGCAGCCTCGCGACGGTGATCCGCGCACCTGCTTCGGCGTCTTCGATTCCGAACAGATGACGGTCGAATTTTTCAGGCTCAAATACGACGTCCTCAAATGTGCAAAGAAGGTCAAGAAGGCGGGTCTTGACGGGTCTCTGGCCGACAGACTGATCGAGGGTGTTTGATCGCGCCTCACTTCCGTTCTCTTTGTGTTGGAGGATAGTAGAGTGACCAAGGCATCTATGGAATGCTCAGCGGGCATTTCAAATCCGTCTATCGAGGACTGGAAGAAACGGGGGAAGCCCGTTCTGGGCTATATCTGCGCCTACATTCCCCGCGAGCTCATTCACGCGGGCGGAATTCTGCCTTACAGGATCGGGGCAAGAGGCTGCGCCACAACGACTCAGGCCGATGCGTGGATGGCTTCGCTCACTTGTTCCTTCAGCCGGTCTTGCCTTGAACTTGCCCTCAGAGGGGAATATTCGTTCCTTGACGGTCTCATCTCCATGAACACCTGCGAGTGTATGCGCAGGATGTGCGACAACACTCAGGGAAATAATGCGCCTCAATATCATGAGGACATCAACTGAACAAATAACATAGGTGACAGGGGGGATCATGCCGGAACTCGCACATCTCTTCTCACCGATTACCATCGGTAAGGTAACGATCCGCAACCGCATCTTCGCGTCCGCTCATATCCTGAATTATGCAGAGAACGGGCTTCCGTCTGAGCGGCACGCCCGGTACTACGAGGCCCGCGCGAAGGGAGGAATCGGCCTCATCATACAAGAGGGCACGGTCGTCTCGCCTCGCTCCGAATTCCATTCTGTGATCTCACACGGCTTCAAGGACGAAATCATACCCGGCCTCCGAAGAATCAGTGAGGCCGTCCATTCGCATGGCGCAAAGCTTCTCCTGCAGTTGGCCCACGGCGGCGCGGTCGCGTCCTCATATTTCGTCGGGGGAAACATGGAGGGGTGCTCGCCGGTGCCTACTCCCGCCATTGGTGAAATACCACGTGTCATGGATGATGAGGCTATCAGTAAGTCGGTGCAAGATCATGTTGATACCGCTCTGAGGGCAAAGGAGGCAAGCTACGACGGCGTCGAACTCCATTTCGGACACGGCTATCTGCAGCAGCAGTTCCTTTCCCCTTATTACAATATTCGCACAGACGCCTTCGGCGGCAGTCTCGAAAACCGCATGCGCTTCGGAATGCGCATCATCGATGCGGTCAGGAAGGCAGTTGGCGATGATTTTATCGTCGGGGTGCGCACATCGGCCGAGGAACTCATCCCCGAGGGATATACCATGGAGTTAGCAAAGCAGTTTATCCCCCTCTGGGTTAAGACTGGAAAGATAGACTTCTTCAATGTTTCAGTCGCGAATTCGACCACGATGGCTTTTGCGATACCTCCGATGATGATCCCTCCGCGGCCCTTTGTATTCTGCGCCGCCGAGATCAAACAGCTTGTCGACGTTCCGGTCTTTACGGCGATACGTATCAATGACCCCGTTATCGCCAACGACATCATCAAGAACAACGAAGCGGACATGGTCGCCATGACAAGAGCGACCATCTGCGATCCGGAATTGCCCAACAAGGCGAAGGAAGGGCGCCTCGACGATATACGGCTTTGTATCGCCTGCAATGAGGGTTGCTGGGAACGGTGGGCGCGCAACGCGCCGATCACCTGCATGCAGAATCCCGAAACAGGCCATGAGGGAGTGTTTAAGATTGTGCCCGCCCCGAAGAAAAAGAAGGTTTTGGTCATCGGCGGCGGGTGCGCCGGAATGGAGGCCGCCATCGTTGCCAAGCAAAGAGGTCATGATGTGGTTCTTTACGAGAAATCCGTAGAACTCGGAGGCGCGATTCTGATCGCCGCAAAAGCCCCAAGCCGGCAGGAACTCGGCCAGGCTGTCCGCTTCTTGAAGCATGAGGTGGAGAGGCTCGGAGTCGAGGTGCGCCTGAATCAAGAGGCGACTTCCTCCGCAGTGCTCAAGGAAAGGCCGGATGCGGTAATCGTCGCAACCGGCGCCACAACGATCACGGACCCGAGACCGGATGTCGTCGGCCCCGGCTCCGCCATTGATATCCAGCCGGGAGCACATGCAGTCACGGCGGAGGATGTGCTCGAGGGAAAGGCGCAGACAGGACAGCGTGTGGTTATTGCAGACCAGCAGAACTATATGAAAGGACTCGTCACAGCAGAGTTCCTTGCCGATAAGGGCAAAGAAGTTACGATTATCATGCCGTTGCCGCTCCGATATCTGGCAGCCAATCCATATGACATGGACGCCTCCACCCATGCGATCCAGATTCTGAACCTCAAGACAAGAAACGTGAAGCGGATCAGCGATTGCAAGGTGAAGAAAGTCAGTCCCGGCAAGGTGGTTATCGAGGACGTATTCACCCAAACGCGACAGGAGCTCGATGCGGACACTCTCGTGCTTTCGTACTGGCGTAAGTCCGAGATCAAACTTTACGAAGAGCTCCGCGATAAAGTCAAGGAACTCTATCTGACCGGCGACGCCCTGTCCCCGCGCCGTCTCATCGAAGCAATCCACGAAAGCTACAAGATCGCAATGAACGTTTAGGCCAGACGAAAGGAGGATTTTATGGGAATGAAAATCTGGTGGCAGAACATCTTCCCGCCGCAGGAACAGATGGAAAAGGAAATAGACCTGAAAACCCCAGTCAGCGTGGAGCATGCCAGGCAAAAGCTTCTCGAAAACTTGAAGAGGGTTAGCAGGCCGGACACGCAAGTGGACGTCTATGACCTTAAGCATTCCGCGTACATGATAGAGACTCCATATCTGGAGATGCTCAATAACGTGTGGTTGATCGAAGGGGTTATCGAAGCCGAAAAACAGGGATACGACGCCGCAATAATCGGATGCGCGAATGACCCGGCCCTTCAGCAGGCCCGGCAGGCGGTTAATATCCCGGTGGTGGCGCCGACAGAGGCGGCGACGCTTCTCGCCTGCACACTGGGCAGCCGGTTCGGCATGATCACCGTGATGGATGAGCTCATCGCATTCTGTGATCGCAATATTCGTAACTACGGACTGGAAGCCCGTCTCGCGCGGCCGGTCCGGGTTTTTCAGATGGGCGAGAACTGGGTGAGTTTCTTGTTCGAGATGATGATCAATCCGCAAATCATCCAGCCTCAGTTTGATGAGTTGTGCCGCGCCTGCGTAGCAGATGGGGCGGAGGTTATATTGCCCGAGTGCTGTGCGCTCAGCCCCGCCGTAACAATGCTGGGTTATCACGAGGTGCCCGGCACAGGCGTGCCTATTCTGGACGTTACCCACGCGGCGGTGAAAATGGCCGAGACGCTCGTAGACCTCAAGCGTTCGATAGGACTCGGAAAGGCCATGCGAGGTATTTATAAATCCGTGGCGCCGGAAGTGCGAGACGCAATGCGGTCCCTCGCCGTGCCTGCTGCCGCAGCCGTCTTTTGAATTACTGGAACCTGTCTGAAATTAGTAGGGAGACGGTTATGACCGAACTCACACATCTTTTCTCACCGATAACTATCAGAAGTCTCACCATCCGCAATCGCATCTTTCAGGGGGCCCACGTGACCGGGTTCGGCGAAAACGGCCTTCCGAGCGATCGTCACGTCCGCTATTACGAGGCCAGAGCCAAGGGAGGGGTCGGCCTCATCGTTCAGGAGGGAACAGTCGTTTCCCAGCGCTGTCAATTCCATCATAAGGCCTTTGTGCAAGGCTGGAAAGAGGAAATAACGCCTTGGCTCAAGAAGATTTCGGAAGCCGTCCATCCCCATGGAGCGAAACTCTTCTTGCAGCTCTGGCATGGAGGTTACTTCAGCTCTTCGCTCTATACCAACACTCCGGGCGTCTCCAGTTCCGAGATTCCCTCGTCCATTGTGGGCGAGGTTCCAGTGCCCCTCGATGAGGCAGCGATACTGGAGGAGACGCAGGCGCATGTTAATCTGGCTTTGAAGGCAAAAGAGGCCGGTTACGACGGCATAGAACTCAACTTCGGACATGGCTACCTGCAGCAGCAGTTCCTCTCGCCTGCGACAAACATACGAAACGACGCATATGGCGGAAGCCTGGAGAACCGGATGCGCTTCAGCATGATGGTCATATCCGCCGTGCGCAGAGCTCTCGGAGACGGTCTTGTCCTTGGCCTTCGGGCCTCCGCAGATGAGTTCATACCGGAAGGTTACACCCTCAAGGACATGAAAGAGATTATGTCTATCTGGGCTCGCTCGGGCCTCTTGGACTACTTGAATATCACAGTGGCCACCGGCAAGACGGGCGCGTACGCTATCGCGCCTATGATGGTCCCCCCGCGACCTTTCGTCTATTGCGCCGCCGAGATTAAGCAGGTCGTGGACTTGCCGGTTTTTACCGGAATTCGGATCAATGACCCTGTCATCGCCAATGATATCATCAAAAACAATGAGGCGGACATGGTGGCCATGGTGCGGGCGCTTCTCTCGGACCCGGAATTCGCTAACAAGGCGAGGGAAGGCCGCTCGGATGACATCCGCCTCTGCGTTGCCTGCAACGAAGGATGCTGGGCACAATGGGAGCGCCGTGAAGCCATCACTTGTATGCAAAATCCGGAAGCAGGCCGCGAAGCTACCTTTCGGATCACCCCTGCCGGGAAACCGAAGAGGGTCATGGTCGTGGGTGGCGGATGTGCCGGAATGAAGGCCGCCGTCGTGGCCAAACAGAGAGGGCATGATGTGCGCCTTTACGAAAAGACTGCGGAATTGGGAGGCGCGATTCTTATTCCGGCAAAGGTCCCGAGCCGGCAGGAACTCGGCCAGGCCGTCCGCAATCTCAAGCGCGAAGTGGAGCGACTCGGCATCCCGGTATCCCTGAACACGGAAGTCACAGCGGACATGGTGGCCAAAGAGAAACCCGACGCAGTAATCATCGCCACGGGCGGCTCTGCCATCCCCGATCCCAGACCGGACGTCGTGGGGCCGTGTGCGGCTATTGAGATCGCGCCCGGAACCCATGTGGTGACCGCCGAGGATGTTCTGGAAGGTCAGGTTCAGACCGGCCGGCGAGTCGTGATCGCGGATCAGCAAAACTTCATGAAGGGGCTCATCACGGCAGAGTTCCTCGCGGACCAGGGCAAGGACGTCACCCTCGTCATGCCCATTTCGATACGGCTCACTTCAGCCAATGCGTACGATATTGACATTCCCACGCTCGGAATCCAGACGTTGAACATCAAGACAAAGGGTGTCAAGCGCATCCATGACTGCGAAGTCAAGAAGGCCGGGCCCGGCAAGATCGTACTCAAAGACGTCTTTACCGAGCAAGTCCAGGAGCTGGACGCAGACACTCTTGTGCTTTCTTACTGGCGCAAGGCCAACGTCAAACTCTACCAGGAACTCCAAGGAAAGGTCCCGGAGCTTTATCGCATCGGAGACGCTCTTGCGCCGCGCAGGCTCATCAACGCCGTCTACGACGGCTACAAGGTCGCCATGGAGGTTTGATCGGTGAGGGAGATATGGACCCTCGTGGAGGTCTCCGGTGAGAAGATTCTGAGAGCGTCCCAGGAAGCCCTGTGCGAAGCCGTCAGACAAGGCAGACAACTCCGCGTCAGGACAACGGCTCTGGTTCTCGGGAGCCGAATTCCCGGACAGATTCTAGAGCGGCTCGGAACATTCGGACCCGATCGCGTGTTGGTAGTTGACAACGAGGCAGTCTCATCCTTTTCACCGAATGCGTATACGGACGCCCTTGAGCAGCTTCTGGCGGCGCACAAGCCGGATGTCCTTCTCATGGGAAGTTCAGTTCTCTCACGGGAAGTTGCCCCGCGCCTCGCCTGCAGGCTCGGATGTGGTCTTGTGACAGAGGCAACGTTCCTCAATCCGCAAGACGACGGATTTCTGGTGACGCGATCCGCTTTTCGACCCCACGCATCCATGATCGTCTCGTTTCAGAGGCAAGGCTTGCAGATTATCACTCTGGCCGCGAAGGTTATGGACGTGGAGACGGCCGGCCCATTCTCATACGCCATCGAATACGTCACCCAGCCTCTATCCTTCACGTCTGACACGGTCCGGGTTGAAGATACGATAAAGGAGATTTCGGCGCACCTCGACCTCACAGATGCAGAAGTGATCGTCGCAGGCGGACGCGGAATGCAGAGCAAGGACCATTTCGATCTCCTCGACGAACTCGCCGAAGTTCTCGGCGGCGCAGTGGGCGCCAGCCGCATGGCCGTCGACATGAAGTGGAGACCGAAAGAGTGTATGGTGGGTATGACCGGCAAGATTGTATCACCAGGCCTGTACGTTGCCTGCGGCATCTCCGGCGCCATACAACATGTGATGGGCATGCAGTCCTCCGAGACTATCGTCGCCATCAATACGGACCCGCATGCGCCCATCTTTCGAATCGCGACACTCGGCATCGTGGGAGACGTGAGAGATGTACTCCCCGTCATGATCGAGTCGTTCCGCAAAGCCGGCGCGGAAGCGGAAAGGCAGGAGTATTCCGCATGAATGAGACGGGACTGAACATCGCCGTCCTCGTCGCGCCTGTGCATGATTGCCGGAATCCCGTTCTCATCGACCCTGTTCGAAAGCAGGTCGATCCCTCATCCCTTCACTGGATCCTGAATCCACCCGACACTATCGCGCTGGAACAAGCCTTGAGGCTGAGGGATCGCATTCCCCGATCGGGAGTCCGAGTGGTCAGTGTTGCCCCTCCATCAACAGAGCGTGTTCTTCGAGAGTGCCTTGCCGTCGGAGCCGATGAGCTCGCGCGGTTGTGGGACGAGCGTATCGAAGAGGCGGATACCCATAGCATTGCCGCACTGTTGGCCGCCGTGATTCGCAGCGGACCGGTCGACTTGGTCTTGGCCGGATGGCGAAGTGCAGACATGGAACACGCGCAAACGGGCTCGATCGTGGCTGAACTCCTGGGGTTTCCTCAAATCACGTGTGCTCGAAGCGTCGAACCAGGCAGGGACCCGGCGCATATTCGAGTGGAGAAACGCATTCCGGGATGCCTGCTCGCAATGTCGTGCGCTCTGCCCGCTTTAGTTACCGTGGAAAAAGGCCCTCCGTTGCGGTACCCTCGGTACTCCGATCGCCGCAATGCCTGGCGCACGCCCATTCGGGGTCTCGATCTCCGAGCCATCGGTTTGACAGAAGCTCCTCAGTCCCGACTCAGGGTAGAACGCATGACACCTCCCAAGCCGAGACGAAGGAGCGCCATTGGGGACGGCGCCAACATGCCCGTCGCGGCCAGGCTCCAGCGAATTATGGCCGGGGGCGCGCAGGCAAAGAAGGAGACGAACGTCCACCGATGCCCGGACAGGTCCTCCACGCTGAAGGTTATAGAACACATACTGAAAGAAAGGTTGGTCGTGCTCCCTGAAAAGAGCGGCAACGGAAGATAGGGGACACGATGCCGCATCCTGTCCCCTATCTTCCCAAGCGAAAAGGCAAGATTAGGTGAACGCAACCCGCGAGATTTTTTGGAACATAAACGGCCATGGGATCATTTACTTCCTGTTTATTCTCGCGACCATCGCGTTTGGATACGGGATATTTCGCAGATATTACCTGTGGAGGCGCGGGCGGAGCGCCAATCGGAACGACCAAAAATGGGTGAGGATAAAGCTCGCTGTGGGTCTCGTTCTTGGGCACGAACGGATACTACGCAAACGTCAAGAAGGAATAATGCACCTTCTGATCTTCTGGGGCGTGGTCACCCTGTTTGCAGGAACGATTATGGTTGCTCTCCAGGCCGATTTGGGATTGAAGGTAATGGAGGGAAGGTTTTATCTGTGCCTCAAACCGACACTGGACATGGCAGGACTGGCAACATTAGTCGGACTTCTGATTGCTATATCTCGGCGCTATCTCAAACGGGCTGAAGGGCTGGATAACCAATCAACTGACGGAATTGTCCTTGCGCTCTTGGCTGGCATCATCGTTTCCGGCTTCATAGTTGAAGGCCTCAGAATCGCGTCAACTCATGACCAGTGGGGCACATGGTCTCCGATAGGCGTCACTTTGGCCGGTGCGCTTGGTAGTGTAGATCGAGAGAATCTCGTCGCCGCACATAAGATTCTTTGGTGGACACACGCGGCGCTGGCCCTTGGTTTCATCGGCTATATTCCTCATTCAAAGTTGATTCATATCATAACCGCGCCCCTGAATACGTATTTCAGGTCGCTTGACGCCAAAGGGGCTATCCCCGCTCTAGACCTTGAAGATGACGCTGTCAAAAGCTTTGGAATAAATTCGCTCGAAGACTTCACATGGAAGGATTTGTTTGACGCCGACGCATGCGTCAGATGCGGCCGTTGCGAGATTCATTGTCCCGCCCATTTGGCGGCGAAGCCTCTGTCGCCCAAGAAACTGATTCAAGATTTGAGAACTCACATGGCCGACGAAGGGCACGTGGTCGGCACTATTGTTGAAGAAGAGGCCGTCTGGGCTTGTACCACCTGCGGAGCATGCATGGAACAGTGTCCTGTTCTTGTAGAGCATATTCCGAAGATCGTAGAAATGCGTCGAGGGCAGGTACTGATGAAAAGTAATTTCCCCTCCGAGCTGAATCTCATCTTCCGGAATGCTGAAAGCAATGGCAACCCATACGGGCTGGGCCAGGCGAAACGGTCAGAATGGGCTAACGGATTGGAAGTGGAGATAGTTTCGGAAGGTCCGGCCCCGGAGTATCTCTATTGGGTAGGATGCGCCGGCTCATTCGACGACCGTAATCGACGTGTTTCCGCGGCCATGGCCGGAATACTGAAGCTTGCCGGTATTCATTTTGCCATCCTCGGAAATAGGGAAACATGCTGCGGCGATTTCGCCAGAAGACTCGGAAATGAATATCTCTTCCAATCCATGGTTCGAGAGAATCTGGAAATACTAAACGGCTATGGTATCACAAAACTTGTTACCCAATGTCCGCATTGTTTTAATACTTTGCGAAACGAATATCCGCAATACGGAGGGAATCTCGAAGTAATACATCACACTGAGTTAATCGCCCAACTGCTCAAGTCCGGAAATCTCAAAATTAAAAGCAAGCTGGGGGGAACTGTTACCTACCAGGACCCTTGTTATATCGGACGGCATAATGATATTTACGAAGCGCCTCGCGATATTATCGAGGCTTTGGGCGTTGAACTGGCCGAAATGCGCGGTTCCCACAATGAAAGTTTCTGTTGCGGCGCGGGTGGCGGACGGATGTGGATGGAGGAACACACCGGGGAGAGAATCAATGTCAAGCGAACCGAAGACGCCCTGTGCACGAATTCGCAAACCATCGCGGCTGCCTGTCCTTACTGTCTGACCATGCTGGAGGACGGCATCAAGTTTAAAGATATGAACAATAAAGTAAGAACAGTTGACTTGGCGGAACTGGTAATTGAGGCAGTTCGCGGGAAAGGGGATTTTCGGTAGGATTCTTATTGTCTTATCGAAAAAAAGACTTGACATGGGTAAGACCAAGTGTTACAATAGTGATATAATAAAATATAATTTCACTATGAAATGTGATGGTGCTAATCCATAATTCGCGCAAGGCGGAGAGAGGTAACACTGAGGCGAATCTTTCGACCCTGTATGGATTCGGAGATTCTCTGACGGCAAGCGAGAAAGGGGAGAGCTGTTTTGGATAGATTTATTGTCGAAGCGAAACGCAACAAAGAATGGAATTTCCCGGTCGCTTTGAGTTTCTCGAGTGAAGGAATTGGAGCCGCGCTGTTTGCCCTCGGAGTTGGCGCGAATTCCAGGACCGGTATGATAGCAGGACTGCTCTTCGTGTTCATTGGAGCATTTGCGCTATTCCTTGACCTTGGCCATCCCTCGCGGTTTTGGCGAGTCATCTCGAACACAACAAAGGCGTGGATGAGCCGGGGCGCTGTTTCCATGTCCGCATTGATCCTTCTGGGGGGAGTCAGCATTGCGCCAGCAGTCAGCATTTCGGATGGATTATCTGCAACCGTTAGATTCGTTGCGCTGATCTCCTCACTCTTCGTTATGTTATACGGTGGATTCCTTCTCGCGTCCATGACTTCGATTCGCCTCTGGAAGACCCTCTGGATACCGATTCTGTTTCTTGCCCATTCGATGACTTCAGCAATCGTGATCTTCGCCGGGATTTCGGCCTTGGCCCCCGGAGGAGGTGGAATGGACCCCCGATATCGAGTCGCCGCCATGGCTTCGATGTTTGGTTGTCTCGTTGTGAGCCTGGCATACATTTGGGCGATGTCCTCATCAAACGTTTCAACGGTCGCTTCCAGGGAATCTGTGCGTCTCTTGATTCGCGGCGATTCCATGCCTTTCTTTGTGGGAGGCGGTCTTGTTTGTGGTATTATTTTGCCTTTAGTAATCACCGCCGTCTTTCACCCGGGTTCTTCTGCGTCCGGAGGAGCCGCGTCCCTGTTGTTCCTTATCGCCGCAATCGTTCTTCGGGCGGGTGGCGATGTGAGCTTCCGCTATTCTCTTTTGAAAGCGGGAACATATGAGCCACCGCTATGACGACGAGGTAATCTCATTGAGGGCCGATCGGGCATCGAACAATGGCATTTGATCCGAAAGGAGTACACATGGCCACCAAGGGTTTTGATAAAGAGGCGTGGATTCCGACTTCCTGCAACGGATGCTTCAATGTCTGCGCCATCAAGGTGCATCGGAAAGATGGAAAAGTCGTAGGTGTCAAAGGCGACTCTTCGGTCTTGAGTTCGAAGGGGAAAGTGTGCGGGAAATCGATGGCGCGCGTCGCAGACCTCTACGACCCAAATCGCGTGACGGTCCCTCTAAAGAGAACCAATCCGGAAAAAGGGATAGGCGTCGACCCAAAATGGAAAGAGATATCATGGGAAGAAGCGATGACGACGATTGTCGAAAGACTCGACAAAGTCCGCAAAGATGATCCCAGAAAACTGGTGCTTGCGAATTTTGACCTATGTAATATGGCGGTCGTGAGCGGTTTTGGTGAGGGGTTCGGAACTCCCAACTACGACTTGTACAACGCCACCTATTGCGGAAGCGGTCTTCACACGATCTTCTTTCTAACCCTTGGAACGGTCAATTCAGAGATAGACCTCGAGCGCTGTAACTATATGGTCCTCTGGGGCGCGCAATTGGGGCTCGGCGCAAACAACAACTGCATGCGCGCAATCGACAACATGGCAAAGGCGCGCAAAAGGGGTGCCCGCCTCGTGGTAATTGACCCCATCTGCGGCCATGCCGGCGCAAAAGCTGACGAATGGGTCCCGATCCTGCCGGGGACCGACGGCGCCCTGGCTCTCGGAATGGTGAACGTCTTATTGAACGAACTCGGGCTCTACGACGCGGAATTCCTGAAACGAAAAACGAACGCCCCGTATCTCGTTCGGCCTGATGGCCGCTACGCAAGAGACCCTCAAAGTCACGAGCCATTGGTGTGGGACCCGGTAGAAAAGAAAGCCAAGCAATACGACGCAGCGGATGTGGAGGATTATGCCCTGGCGGGAGTCTATCACCTGACTGATGGAGCGTGCACTCCCGCGTTCGAACTTCTTAAGCAGCATGTGCGAAAATATTCAGTCGAGGAGGTTTCGCGAATCACAACGGTCCCCGTAGATACGATACGGCGGATCGCTCGAGAGTTCGGAGAAGCTTCCCAGATCGGCGCCACAATCGAGATGGACGGTCAAACACTTCCGCTGCGTCCCGCCGCGATAGATTTCAAAAGAGGGGTCAACGCCCACAAGAACGGTTACTTTAACTGTTTCTCGCTTCAACTGCTCAATATTGTGGTCGGCGCCCCGAACAATCCGGGTGGTCTGCTCGGCACGAACGCAATCGGGCCGTATTCCTTGTGGCGGGCCTATAAGGGAAAAGACGGGCTTCTCACGAACAATCATTATGAGCTTGCCCGTGGAGCGGCATTCTTTTCCCCATATCCTCCGAAGAAAGCAGCTCCTCCGGACTCTCTCAATTTGATGAGCTTGTTCCCCGCGACGGGCTTCCTTCCAGCGATGCCGCATTTTACAATGCACGACCCGGGGAAATTCCGTCTGCCATATAAGCCGTCGGCCCTGATTATGTGCCGCTCAAACTTCATCAAGAGTTACCTCGATCCGCGGGCAATCGCGGATAATCTCAAGAAGCTCGATTTCATCCTTGCATTCGCTCGCCAAATCGATGAGGTATCCGAATTCGCCGACATCCTGTTGCCGGAAGCCCACGATTTCGAGCGATATTGGACGTTTCCCGCCAACCAGCCTCTCGGCTTTATCACGCCCGGCCCCGGCAAATGGTACGGCCAGATTGTCCAACCGGTTGTTGACCCGCCCCCCGGCGTGAGGAACTGGCTTGACGTCCTAATGGATATTGCCGAACGGCTGGGCATTCTGGCCGGGATGAACGAAGTAATAAACCGGCGCACCGGCTTTGATGTCGCGTTCGAACTCGGTGTGGCTTCCGAGAAACTTCGACCCGACAAGAAATATACCGTTGAAGAAATCTGCAAGAAGCAAGTTGAAGTTTACACCGGCGGGGTACCCTATAACGATGAGATGTTCCGCGAGAGCGCGGCGATAGATTTCTACCCGAAGAGCATCGAGGAGTCATTCCCCGGTCCCTTCGTGGAAGGACGTATCCCCATCTATCTCGAGCATCTGATTGACGTCGGAGAAGATGTGAAGAAAGTGACAAAGAAACTGGGCATGGACTGGTGGGACACCTCCCCTTATCGTCCTCTGGCCGACTGGCGCCCGTGTCCTCCGTTCGAAAGCAAGGCGGAGGGATACGATCTGTTCCTCGCCAACAGCAAGACGGCTCTGGTCGCCCATTCGCTCAACGCAGAGAATGCCTGGATAGACGATGTCTGCAAGAGGCATCGCATGGACCATTACATTCTCGTCCACACGAGCGCCGCGGCGAAAAAAGGAATCAAGGATGGCGACATGATCTGGGTGGAGTCCGAAACAGAAGTCAGAGTAAAAGGGAAAGCGCGGGTGACGGAATGCGTCCATCCGAAAGTAGTTGGGACACTCGGTAATCTCGGCGGGTGGGCTCGTGGGAAACCGATCGCAAAAGGAAAAGGAATACATTCAAACTCGCTTATCAAGTTTGATTGGGAGATGGTCGACCCGGTCTCGGGACAAATTGATACCTGTGCCAGGGTGAAAATCTACAAGGCAGGGAACAACAATGAGTAAATATGCGATGTTCATTGATCTGGACCTCTGTATCGGCTGTAATGCGTGTACTATGGCGTGCAAGGCCGAGCACGGCACACAGCCCGGAGTCTTTTGGGCCTTTGTCCTCGAAAAGGAAGAGGGCAAACAGCCGGATGTCAAGAGACAGTTTATCCCCGTTCTCTGCAATCACTGCGAGAAACCGCTGTGCGAAAAAGTCTGTCCCACACGTGCGACACACCGGGACGCAAAGGGCATCGTTCTGATTGACTACGACAAGTGCGTCGGCTGTAAAGCCTGCATCTCAGCCTGCCCGTACAATATCCGCACATACGTAAAGCGGGAGGAGTTCTATTTCCCCAACACACCTATCCCATACGGTGTAAATGAATTGCGAGGCATCGAGGGAGTCGTCCAAAAATGCAACTTGTGTGCGGACAGGCTGAAAAACGGCCAGGAGCCTGCTTGCGTCGAGGTTTGCCCTACAAGCTGTCGGACCTTCGGCGACCTCGAAAACCCGGAAAGCGACGTTGCGAAACTGAAGAAAACCGTGAAAAGCTTTCAATTGCTTCCCGAAATGGGAACCGAACCTTCAGTGTATTATATGAGGACCGACAGAAAGCGGGCATTCGTCAGGGCCAAATGAGGGCGTAACCATGGGGCAGACCATAGCCGAAAAAATCTTCTCCGAGAAACTCTCGCGGCCCGTCAGGGCGGGAGAATACGTTATTGCGCCCATCGATTGCGCAATGCTTCATGAAGGATTCGTCCGGAGCTGGATGCAACTCATGTCCGCAGGTGTGAGCACAGTCTGGGACCCTGACAAAATCGTCGTGCTGTTTGACCACTATGTCCCCGCGCCGACCGAACGAATGGCCTCCGCGCATATGATGGTGCGCAACGTCATCCAGGCCACGGGAATAAAACATTACTATGGCGAACGAGAAGGCATCTGCCATCAGGTCATGATCGAAAAAGGCCATGCGCTCCCCGGCGCTCTCGTTGTCGGCACCGACTCGCACACATGCAGTTACGGAGCGTTGGGCGCAGCGGGCACAGGCATCGGGACGACCGAAATGGCCTACGTGCTGGCGCGCGGCGAGCTGTGGTTCAGAGTCCCCGAGACAGTCAAGTTCGCGCTGCGTGGCAAGCTTCCCAAAATTGTCGCCTCAAAAGATATCCTCTTGCACATTGCCGGAAGATTCGGCGTGGAAATCGCTCAGTATAAATCCGCTGAATTTGTTGGCGAAGCCGCCGATGCCATGAGCATCGAAGGGCGGATTACAATGAGCAACATGGCAGTAGAGATCGGCGCCAAGTTCGGATTCTTCAATACAGACGACAAAACATTGGAGTATCTCAAGGGGCGTGCCGCTGTCCCCTCCAGGAAACTGGCCGCCGATGCCGATGCCGCATACGCGAGCGCCTACGATGTCGACGTGAGCGACCTCGAACCTCAGGTGGCATGCCCTCATTCGGTCGGCAACGTGAAGCCGGTCCGCGAAGCGCAAGGCACGCCGGTTAATCAGGCGCTCCTCGGCTCGTGCACAAACGGACGGCTTGAAGACCTGCGGGTTGCGGCCGAAATACTCAAAGGTCGCAGCGTCAACCGCTTCACGCGCCTTTATGTGTACCCCGCCTCACGTGAAGTCTATATCGATGCGATGAAATCCGGCGTAATACAGACGCTCTCGGAAGCCGGCGCAATAATCTGCAATCCATGCTGCGGCCCCTGTTTCGGAGGGCACGCAGGCTTGCTTGCGCCCGGTGAGAGATGCATCTCCTCGACAAACCGGAACTTCAAGGGACGCATGGGAAGCGCCGATGCCGAGGTCTATCTTGCCTCGCCCGCCACCGTCGCGGCATCCGCTCTCAGAGGCGCTATTACCGACCCGAGGGAGGTGTGATCGATGGCTGGCCTGAAGTTTCAAGGAACCGTATGGACGTTCGGCGATAACATTGATACCGATCAGATCAATCCGGGACAGTACATGGACCTTCCCGCTGAGGAAGCAAGCGAGCACGTTTTCGAGGCCATTGCTCCCGAATTTTCGAAAGAATTCAAGGCGGGCGAACTCATTGTGGCCGGAAACAACTTCGGCTGCGGCTCGAGCCGCGAGACCGCGCCCGATGTCCTGAAATACGTCGGGGCCGCCGCCATCGTGGCCGAATCGTTTGGCCGCATCTTCTTTCGAAACGCCGTCGCCATAGGTCTGCCCGTGCTTGTCTGCCCCGGAATCAGTGCGCAAACCAAGGGAGGAGATACGCTCGAAGTCGACATTGAAGCGGCGCTTGTCAGGAATCTCACAACGAACAAGGAATTCAAGGGAGAACGTCTCCATGAAATGATGCTCAATTCGCTTCGAAAAGGCGGCATCATGAAGCTCCTGTCCGAAGGATGACGGATAGTGCAATATATCACAACTATTGTTCCTCTTTTGCCTCTTTTGACCATGAATCATGAACCCGGAACCATGAACCCTTTCAGGAGGTCAACCAAATGAGCTCTGACAGCCGGTTTAAGGAAATGCTTTCAAGGGGCAAGCTCATAGTGGCGCCAGGCGCATATGACGCACTCACCGCCAAATTGATAGAAGGCGCAGGATTTGAAGCCCTGTACATGACGGGATATGGGACAGCGGCCTCAAGATTCGGATTCCCGGATATTGGACTTCTGACGATGACCGAAATGCTCATGAACGCGCGGGCGATAGCAGACGCGGTTCAGATACCCCTCATAGCCGACGCGGACACCGGCTACGGGAACCCGATAAATATGATTCGGACAGTTAGAGAATATGAGAGAGCCGGCGCGGCCGCCATCCACGTCGAAGACCAGGTCTGGCCCAAACGGTGCGGCCATATGAGCGGCAAGCAGGTGATACCCAAGAACGAGATGGTTGCAAAGATAAGGGCCGCCGTCGACAGCAGAAAGTCGGATGGTTTCATTATTATCGCACGCTGCGACGCGCTGGCGGTCGAAGGATGGGATGCGGCCATCGAAAGGGGCCATTCATATGAAGAGGCCGGAGCGGACGTCATCTTCATCGAAGCGCCGGAGTCGGTCGAGCAAATGAGCCGGATACCGAAGCTATTCAAAAAGCCGTGCCTGATAAACATGGCGCCCCGCACGCCTTCACTCCCGGCCAAAACCCTCGAAGAGTTTGGATTCGCCATTGCCATCTACCCCGGCATCTGTCTTGCCACCACCATCCAGACAAACATGGATTGTCTCCGGAAATTCAAAGAGGAGGGGACGCCTCCCGATTTCGGGGGATTCCTCGCGGCCTTCATACAGTTCAACCAGTTTCTCGGCGTGCCCGAATACAACGCGCTTGAGGAAAAATACAAGTCATAAGCAATTTTGAATCTTTTCTTGTTTTCAACCGTAAACAGTGGACTGTAAACCGTAGACCCTAACACAAGGAGATCGGAAAATGGATGAGATGTTGAAAGAATTCGCAACCAACGTCATGGGAATGACCGAGGAAGACCTCGCCAAAATCTCGCCCGAGATGGGAGAAGGTCTCAAGAACGCAATGCTCAATATCGGACGCTACAGGATCGTCGCCGAAGTTATTAGCTCCCAGTACTGCTTCGCTGGTCTCCAGCCGGGACAGAAGTACATACTCCAGAATGGTCCACAGCTCAACACCGCAGAAAGCACTGCTCCGGTCTGTGTTGGCGCGCTCCCCCCGCTGGCCGAGCGAGCCAACTTGTTACTCGACCGTGTATACAACAACGTCAACGTGACCGCGCCCATGGCGGGATTCCGCTGCCATGATCCAGGCATCAACCTCGGCGGGCTGGGACACGTCCAGTTCAAGGTTACAGTCGAGGAAATCGCGTAATCCTAGGGGAACAAAGACCTGCTCCACAAATCTGACGCAATGATGGGAGTGGGATTCATTCGAGGGGGGAGCCTCCATGCCTTACAAATCGGTCATGATGCCAATAACAATCCGGAACTTCACGTTTCCCAACAGATTAGTGATGGCGCCGATGCACGTCAACCTGGCCGACGCGCATGGTCGGGTGACCGACGCGCTTATCGAATTCTACAAGCCAGTGGCGGAAAACGGCATGGGCACGATCATCGTTGGCGCAACCTCGCCTGCCCCCGGCGGCGGGTTTGGGCCCAAAGGCCTCAACGCATTCGATGATGAACATGTCCACGGGTTTTCAAGGCTGTTTCGAATGATTGCTGATCGAGGCGCAGTGCCGGGCGTGCAAATCAGTCATGTGGGTCGCCAAAACATAGTCCCGGGCGTGACGATGGTGGCGCCTTCCGCCATCCCGGCCCCGTTTTTCGAAGGCAAAGTCCGCGAACTCACACACGATGAAGTTCTGGAGATGGAGGACAGATTTGCCATATCCGCTTCGATGTTATGGAGTGCAGGCGCACGTTTGATCGAGATTCATTGCGCGCACGGCTTTCTGCTCAATCAGTTCATTTCGCCGGCCAGCAATCGACGAAAAGACGAATACGGGGGCGACCTCGGAAATCGTCTGCGGATTGTGTTGAACATCCTCAGAAAGATCAGAGAACGCGTGGATCAACGCCTCATCATCTCGTGCAGAATCAGCAGCGAGGAGTTGGTAGAGGATGGAACCACCCTCGAGCAAAGCTGCGAGATTGCCTCGACACTGCTCTGGAATGGCGCAGATATCATCCATGTGTCGGGAGGAGTGGGCTACGCGAGCGGGTTGATGTTGAAGGCCATCTCCGACGGCATATGGCTCAAGAACGCCGGAATCATCAAGAAACACGTAAGAGGCCCGGTAATTGCCGTCGGCTGTGTCAACTCCCTGACGCGAGCCGAAGAGATTCTGGACGCCGGAGCAGCCGACTTCGTGGCGATGGCTCGCGCGCTTCTTGCCGATCCTGAACTTGTTTCAAAGTCTCTGGCCGGTCGCGAGGACGAAGTCAACACTTGTATTGACTGCAACGCCTGTTACGCGATTATTTCACCTGAATTTCCACCTGTATGCTGCACGCAGAAACCGGTTCTCTCTTAGGGGCACGCCGATCCCATCTACCGTGGGTTACGTATGAAAAAACGGGATTTTCGATGGCGAAAGATGGATTTCCGCAAAACCAGCCCATAAATTAAGGAATTCTTGCAAGAAAACACTTGACAAATGATAGACTGCATGTTATAATCTCGCTATAAAACATAAGATTGTTGTGATATAACATAGCGTTACGATAATACTGCAAAAGAGGATATCATGCCGTCAAAATCCTCCGTAACTCGGCCAGAAACAGTATGAACAAACAAACGATTGCGCCCTGACACGCCTGCCAAGAAGGGCCTGCCATCCAAACACTTCATTGAAAGGGGGGATGATTGGAACACTCCAGGGGTTTCACCACGTCCGCCTGCAACAAGGGGTGGATGTAGTCCAGTGCAGGGGGGAAGTGAGTCGCTGCATCGGTTCTACAAGCGAAAGGAGCAGATTAGGATGAGTAAAGTGTTTCGTGGTAAAAAGGGATTCACTCTTGTCGAGTTGCTGGTGGTCATAGCTATTATCGGTATCTTAGCTGCGATCCTGCTGCCGGCGCTTGCAAAGGCAAGAGAATCGGCCCGCCGTTCTGCTTGCGTGAACAACCTCAAGCAGATCGGTCTGGTGCTGGGCCTGTACGCGACCGAGAACAAAGAAATATTCCCGCCGCTTGCGAATATCTCCGAGAGGTTCCTTTGGGACGCCAATTGCCTGTATCCGGAATATCTGACGGATGCAGCCATTCTGGCGTGTCCTTCTGACCCTGAAACGAATCCCAAAACGAACTTCCGCCTGACCGTGAACACGAGCTTGAGCGACAACTCGTGGGGCGCTACAACGGCGGCCTTCAGCAAAGGCACTGTCCATCCCGACTGTATCGGGACGCTGAGCTACGCGTATGCCGGTTATATGATCATGCAAAACAGCGAACTGGCGGGTGGTCTCACCTGCTACAAGTTAATCGATGCGGCGTTGGCGATCAGCCTTGCGAACACTGACGGCTGGCGCGACCGCAACTTGAACCTGGCGTCCTTCGGGTTCACCGGCTCGGGCAATGCAAGAAGCAGCACCGTCAACAGACTGTCCACGAGCGTTGACAGGTTCCTCGTCACCGACATCAACACGATCCTCACCGGCTCAGAGTCCGGCTCGAGCGTGATACCGATCATGTGGGACCAGATTTCAACAATGATCAGCGAGTTCAGCCATGTTCCGGCTGGTCAGAACGTGTTGTTCATGGACGGGCACGTCGAATTCTATCGTTATGACAGAGCCTCGACGAAGTTCCCGGTATCTCCTCTCATGGCTGCTATTAACGGCGGCCTTGGTGACAAGACGTACGCATATTGTCCATAATCATACAGTGATTTGACCCAACCCCCCATGCACCATAGTAACACCAGAGAAGGGGAAGACCAGGAGGTCTTCCCCTTCTTCTGTGTTTGGAGTACGGTCGAGAATGGCTCTTCCGGAGGCTGTCCCGTAGCTCTGTCAGAGCGAATTTATTCGCACGCGCTATTTCAGCCCGAACTTCTGGAGTCGGTAGCGGAGAGTGTCGCGTGAGATGCCGAGAAGCTCGGCAGCGCGGGTCTGGTTGCCGCCGGCCATGCTCATAGCCTTGCGAATGAGTTCTCTCTCGACTTCCTCGAGAGAAAGCCCTGTTGTGGGAAACTCGTCGACAAGCTTGATCATCTGGCTTCCCTCGACAAACTGGGTTATCTCAGGTGGAAGACCTTGAACCTCAATGCGGTCGCCGGTCTCGAGAATGAGCACTCTCTCGACAATGTTCCTTAGCTCGCGCACGTTCCCCGGCCAAGGGTATCGCTTGAGCAACTCGAGCGCCTCGGGCGAGATGCCGGTCACGGATTTCTTGAACTCGGCGTTGAATCTGTCGATGAAGAATTGAACCAGCTTGGGAATGTCCTCCGGATGTTCACGCAACGGCGGAAGATATATGGGGATTACCTGAAGCCGGTAGAAGAGATCATTGCGGAACCTGCCGGTCGCAACCTCGGTTTTCAAATCCTTATTTGTTGCGGCTATAATGCGGACGTCGACCGAAATCTCGACCGTGCCGCCGACTCTGCGGAATCGCTTGCTCTCGATGGCTTTCAGCAGCTTACCCTGGAGCGTGAGCGGCATGTCGCCTATCTCATCGAGATAAATAGTGCCGCCTTCGGCAAGCTCGAACAGTCCCTTTTTCGTGGCGCTCGCGCCGGTAAAGGCGCCTTTCTCATGGCCGAAAAGCTCGCTCTCGAGCAAATGCTCGGGAAACGCGGAACAATTGATGTCGAGAAATACGGCCTCCGAGCGGTCGCTCAAGGAATGAATCGTCCGC
Organism: Candidatus Poribacteria bacterium; assembly: GCA_016215705.1. GTDB lineage: Bacteria > Abyssobacteria > SURF-5 > SURF-5 > SURF-5 > JACRIR01. Next base: position 59,774 of record JACRIR010000207.1, read on the forward strand.
GCAATGAGGTCCTTGCCCGTTCCGCTTTCTCCCTGAAGCAAGACGGTCGAGAACTTGCTTGCAGCAACTTTACTGACCGTCGAGAAGACGTCTTGCATCGATGCGGCATCGCCAATCAAATTCTCGAACGCATAGCGTCCTTTCAACTCATCTTTCAAACTGGTGAGCTCGCGCTTCATCTTCGCAGTTTCAAGCGCCATCTCGATCCGGAGTTTGACGTCTTCGATCTCGAAAGGCTTGCAAATGTAATCGACTGCGCCCTCCTTGACCGCCCGCACCGCTGTCTTTACGTCGCCCATCCCGGTCACAATGATGAAAAGCGGGCTTAAGCCTTTTTTCCTGGCTACTTCCATCACCTTGAAGCCGTCGATCCCGGGCATTTTCAAATCGAGCAAAACGGCGTCGGGCTCATGCTGCTCCATCATCGCGAGGGCCTCCTCGCCGGACGCCGCCTGCGCCGTTTCATAGCCTGCCTGCCGAAGGTCTTTCTCGAGTGACCAACGTATCAGATGTTCGTCGTCTACGACCAGTATCCTGAACTTTCCCATGTGCCTCGCTCAGTCAAAACTTAAGGCCTACCCACTTGACCCTTCTCAGTCTGTCTGTGACTCACTCCCCAAAATCTATACTACTTATTGGGAGTAATGGAGTCAAGTGCATAGGCCCATATCCGTGGGTCAGAGAACTGTAACGCGGCTTATCTCTATGTCAAATCCTCCTCGAGGCATTTGATTGTGTCAAGCAACATCAGCAGGTTCCGGCTGTCTTCCTCTCCCAGTTCCGCAAACTCCGACCCCACAATATAGAATCCGCTAGTGGCAGAGGGCTGCGTATGCATGACTCTTATTGTTGCAATCACTTCCGGTCCGACAATAGGCCGCATCTCAAAACGCAGGCGCGAGCCCTCCGACGGCTCGAAATTCGTCTCGAGGCAAATCCCCTGTGGGCACACGTTCAACAGGACCGCCCCATGTCTCTTATTGTTGTCTGATTGGATCAGGGGTGAATCAGGCCTCAAAGTGCAAGAACAAACGAACCTGACGCAATCGAATCTGGCGCCCTTACGGAGTTCCTCTTTCGGTTGTTCATACATATCAATACTTCTCATCCCGGCTTGCGTTCAAAGATTTCCAATGACGCCGTCCTCAATTCCTCTCGGGGGCCGCAGAGCTTGAAGCGGGCACTCCCTCCGCCATTTCCTCGCTGGCTACGGGCAGAATCACGGTGAAAGTGCTTCCTTCGTCCACCTTGCTGTCGACCAGTATCTCCCCGCCGTGGTCGCGGATGATTCCGTAACTTATCGAGAGTCCGAGTCCGGTTCCTTCTCCGGGCTCGCGGGTCGTGAAAAACGGATCAAATATCTTGTCCATTATTTCCGGCTTGATCCCCTCGCCGGTATCTTTTACGGAGGCGCGCACCAGACGGTCTTCCTTGTCTGCGCTTGTTCCGACAATCAGCTTGCCGCCTCTCGACATCGCCTTGCGCGCATTCACGATTATGTTGAGAAAAACCTGCTGTAGCTCGTTCGAGTCGCCCTTGACCGGTGGCAGATCCTCGGCAAAATGAGTCTCCACCTCGACGTTGCCCTTTTTGAGATTGCTTTGCATGAACCCGAGGGTATCTCTAACAATGCTATTGAGATCGAGCAACGCAAAATTCTTCTCGGAGACGCGGGCGAACGTCAGCAGGCTCCCTATGATGGATTTGCATCTCCGTATTTCGCGTTCCACGTACACGAGATTCTTCTCAAAACTTTCTGCCTCCTCATCGCTGAGGTGCTTCAGGCCGCGCGCGCGCACAGCGTCCGCCAATACCTGTAGGAAGGCATATATGCCGGCGAGCGGATTATTCAGCTCGTGGGCAAGGCCCGCAGCCAGTTCACCGATAGCGGCGAGCTTGGTGGACTGAATCAGTTTCGCCTGCGCGTCCGCCAATTGCCTTCCCCTCTCCGCCACACGCTCCTCGAGGGTCTGATTCCATCGCTCGAGCTCTTCCCTGTATTTCTTCAAGTCGGCAACCATCTTGTTAAAGGACTCGCTGAGTTCGCCCACCTCGTCACCGGTCCGGACCGGGACATACTGGTCAAGGTCGCCTTCCGCCACGGCTGCGCTTGCCCGCGAAAGTTCCCGAATTGGGCCCACTGTTCTCGACACGGTCAGAATGAAGATCGGCACAATGACTAAAAGCGTCAAGCCGACAACTATGACGGTTGTAGTAATAATGTTCCGCTTGGCCCGTGACAAGTCATCGACTGACTCGAAGATGGCAACCAGAGCTTCCTTTCTGAAATTGACGATCAAAGGAGAAAGTATCATCCTCACGGAATGATCCCCGCAATCGAATTCCGCAAAATAAGGCACATCTTCATTCAGTATATGGCCCAGGAGTTTTGGAGTGAAAATCTTCCTGATCTCCTCATCGCATGCATCCGGGCCGGAGCTTGATTCGACGAGCTCTCCCCGGTAATACACCTGAACCCTGTAAGCCCCCGTCTTCTGACGCAAATCCTGCAAAAACTCCTTGTCAATCGGCCTCGACACGGTTATTACCGAGCGGCTGCCCGCGCGCCCCTCTATCGGGGCCACGGCGGCAAACTCAAGAGTTTTCTTTCCGTCCTCCAGGCGGGCGACAAGGTCGGTCGCCCTAATACCAAGCAGGCCAAGACGGTTCAGGCCGGGGTTGACCGAGGCAAGGTCGCTCCCGCCGCCTATGTTGGACAGAATCTTGTTTTCTCTTAGGAACTCCAGCAGGTAGATGATAACGAGACGGCTGTCTCTCGCTTCGGAAATGTGTCCGGCGAGACGCTCCGTATCGGCCATGAATTGCGCATAGAACGCAAGGCTTTTCTCTATGTCCACAACGATTTCCTGCGTCAGACGGATGTCGCTTTTCAGCTTATCATTGACCCTTGCCTCAACGTTGGCCGAAACCAGGTCGATCATGGTATAGATGATGAGCGCCCCTATCAGCACCATCACGGCGACAAACGGCAAGAAAATCTTGTTCAGCACCGTGTTGCTGCTTGAAAAGAATTTTTTTGTGGAATCTCTCATGCCGCCACTAGTCCTGCGAAATCGGAAACCCGGCTTATTCGGGGACACCATGCGGCATGGTGTCCCCGAATAAGCGCCGGTTTCCTAGGAGCTCTTGACCCCACTGCGCGGTGTTGATTGTAAAAGAAACGCACCAGCAGCCCCAATGTCATTCCCGCGAAAGCGAGAATGACGCAGGGTGTTGCGTCTCCGGAGTTTAACCATGAACCATGAACCATGAACCGAGTTTCTTAGGAGAAACCGTGTTATCCCGGGTTTCTCTGGTCTTCCTCCCTGAGCAGGGTCTCAGGCTTCAGGTCGATTTTCTCCAGCATCTTGTAAAGCTCGCCGTAGTCAGAGTCATTCGTCTCGACAAACTTTGTCGCATTCCCTAACGCTGAAAGCGCCTCTCTGCCCTGAGGGTCTTGATCCATCGAGATCAGATAATGCTTTATCGCAGAGCGTATATTGAATTCAGAAGGCAGGTTCTTTGTTTCATCTTCACTGCGGGCCATTGTCTGATGGCACTCGAAACACGGAAGTTCAAGGTCCTTTCTCATCACAAAGGCATTCGATGGCGCCGGAGGAGACTGCGCCAGAATCTTGAGGTTCGACCCCATCAGATGATTCTCCCTTGCAATCATGTAGTAAATCAGGTCTTTTGCCGCTCCCACGTCCGCCTTGTTATGGAGCACCGCGAGAATGGCGTCCTCATGGGTCCCCGTAAAATAGATATCCGAGAAATATCTCCGATAGTCGGTGATCCCATTCTTCTTGAAATAATAAAGCGGGAAGACGTACCCTGCTGTCGTCGTCTTGCCTCCCATCACGAGACGTTTGCCCTTCATTTGTTCGAGACCCTCGATACCGCTGTCGGCGCGTACGAATATGATTCCCCTGTAGGTGGAGACGTCGCCGTAACTGGGCCGGGCGACCACCTCGACGTGCTCACGCACGGTGGTATAGGCCAGACTGCCGAGAAACGCAGCGTTAATGTCTCCTCGCTCCAGGCTCTGGCAAGCTTCAATATACGTTGAAAAAAGCTTGAGCGTTACCGAGAATCTCTCGCCGAGCTTTTGCGACAAATAATTCGCCAGGGGCTCGTACCGCTGACTCTGAACCATCACATCTTGCTCCGGCACCAATCCGATTAGAATCTCGTATCGCTGCGGCACGTATCCGGAATTCTCTATGACCCTTGCGCCTTCCTCCGAAAAGATGAAGTTGACAAACCGCATCGTCGAAGGCTTCGGATGCGGGCCCAAGACCAGCCCGAATGGTCTCAGGAATTTGTACCGATGCTCCTTCAGATTCGACAGCGTCGGCGCGACACCATTGATCGAAATTATGTTGACAGGCGGGTTTTCGGTGACGATCTCGCCAAGCGACATGTAACCAATAGAATGAGTTATCAACTGCAGTGACTCACTTACCTGCCAGGGCCTTTCGACCGTGATTGCTTCCGGCGTGACTCGCAGACTCTCACCCAGAAATGTCTTGCGGACCATAAGCTTCGCCGAGGTATGTTCAGGCCGGTCAACAACCGCAATCTTGGCGTTTGGTCCGCCGACTTGCGCCCAATTAGCGATCTTACCCGCATAGATATCTCTGATCTGGTCAGAGTTCAAATTCGTGATTCCGACGTTCGTATTGGTGGCGAAAACTAGGCCGTCTACCGCCAGGTGCAAATAGCGAACAGGATTCTCCCTTTCGTGTGGCGCCATCTCACGCGAAATCGCGCCGATATCATAATGTTCCTCGGTAGTTCCCGCGATTCCAGCCTCCGAATGAGAGTCGGGCAGGAACACAATCTCCGTGTCTCTCTCCTTCTTTGAAAACTCATTTGCCAGTGTCTTGAGCAGGGGCATTACTGCCGCTGAACCCGAAATAAACACGCGCTTTTCACCGGTTGCGCGCGGCTCGGGAGCGGGTTTCTTGCTCTTACACGTCAGCGCCGAAGGGAACGTGAGCGCAATTACAAGAAAGAGACAGATTAATGCCTTCTTCTTCAATATGTTTTCCTTCAATACAAAACTATACCCGAAATGAGTATAGCATAAATCCGGCCAAATCGCGTAAACACAATGGGATAGCTCAGAAAATTGGGGACACGATGCCGCATCATGTCCCCAATTTTTGCTCAAATGTGATTTCTTGAAGACGAGACTTATGATTAAGGTCTGAGAATCTGTCCCGCAATTCTGTATATGCGAATCTATTCGCACGTGCAATGTGAAAAGAGCCCGAAAATATTGTGCGAATATATTGGCGCCGACAGAAGCCTATGCCGGCTCGCCAATTGCGCGATTGATTCTCTGACGCCGGAGGCAGCTAGCGTATATGGCACTCGTAACAGAGTTCGCCGCCAATGACGCCCGCACGCAGCAGGAATACAATATCGCCGCTGTGGGGCGTGTGACACGTTGTGCAGCCCACTTCACTCTCCCGCGTGAAGTTCAGCTTGTTATTTGGGGGAACCTCGAAAGTCGAGGACGCTTTCACACCCGTTGGATGCGGGAATTCTTTATGTCCTTTAGGGTGGCACAACGCGCACAAACGCGCGGATTCCATTGTCAGGTTGGCATCTCCCGCACCTGAGTGGGGCATATGACACACCGAACAGTTTCCTTCCCTATACGGATAGTGCACGAACCGATTGATCTGCTTCTGTCGTGACTCATGGCAGCGAAAACATAACGCTTCTCCCTCTTCTTTGAGGAGAGCTTTGTCTTTCGCCATATGGGGCTTGTGGCAGGCAACACATCCTTGCTGCGCCGCCGTATGGGGATGATTCGTCTCGAGAAGTTTCGCTATAGGCTGATGACACTTGAGACAAGTGTCTTTCTCTGCATTCGCCAGGATGCCCTGGTTGTCCGAGCCATGAGGGTTGTGACACTCCGTGCACTTCCCATCCGAGAATGGCGGGTGCAGGTGGTCGCCCTCCGCAGGCTTGATCGATTCGCCGTGGCATCGGGCGCAAAGGCTTGCCCCCGTCTCGATAAGCAGAGAGGGATTGGTTGTTGCGTGCGGCCCGTGGCAATTCAGGCAATTCTCACCGGCTGGAAGATGGGCGAACTTGGACTTTAGGGAGGTCTCGATATCAGCATGGCATGGAGTGCAAAGCTGCGCCCCGACGGCCTCCAGCTTAATCTCGCCGGGGGTCTCCGATATTACGTGACAGCTATCACACATTCCCTCCGCAAACGGAGGATGAGCATTCTCGATAATAAGCTTACGGTTCGGCGAGAAGTGTCCCCGGTGACACGAGGCGCATTCCGAATCCGCCTTGAGCAGGTTTATGTGCGTTTTGTTGAATGCCGCATCTGCAACGTCGTGACATTTGGAACAAAGATTCCGGGATTTATCAAGCAGAAGCGCCCGGTTGGGCGATATGTGAGGATTGTGACACGTCAGGCATTCTCCCTCCTCGAACGGAGCGTGCACCGAAAGAGGTCTCTTCTCGACGGGCATACTCTCGTGACAAGTAAAGCAAAGCGCCGGAACTCGGTCCGCCAGCATTTTCGGATAATCGGACGCATGAGGATTGTGACACGTCAGGCAGTCCTCCTTAACCGGAGCATGCACGATGTTTTCTCCTGTTTCAGCCGCGAAATCCCGGTGGCAGACCGTACAACGGGTGGTCCCCTCTTCCACGAAGCCGAACGTATCGGCGTTGTGACAAGCATCGCATTGACCAGCCTCGAACGGATAGTGCACATACTTCTTCCGCAATGCCACTTTCATGTCGTCATGACAATCCAGGCAATTGGCTTTCGATGGGTCGCGGCCGCGATTGAAGCCGGTTGCGCCGAAAAATACAAACAGAAGAAAGAACGAAACAACAAGGTTTTTTCGCGATATCAAGTTTACCCGCTCCTTTTCAGAGGCCCGTATAGATGCGAACTTATCTGCAATCCTTACTCTATCGAGTCACTCCCTTAATATCTTCCCACTCTTTCAATACGGCGCCGTGCGCTCTCTCTTTCTCTGCCTGAATGTCTCCGCCTTCAGGCTTCACGGGCGCGGTCGGAAGCACGGGCGCCTCGGATGGCTTCGCCGCCTCCAGGCCGGGCTTGATGGCCGCTTTGGTCGGTTTAGCCTTGCCGGCGTACAGTTCCTTCTTTTCCGGATACATTGCCACGCCAAGCGCCTCGATCAGGTCATCGGCCACAATCTCAGAGAGCGTTACCACCGAGTTCACTCTCCCTATTCCGAACACCGTTTCCTTGAAATCTCCTTGCAGCGAGTGAGTTGCCGCCCAAACGATCTCGCCCGTGTTTGCATCCACGAGCCGCAGCGCCATCGAGACAGTGGGCAACTGCCCCAGGTCCGTCGTGATGTAAGTGTATTCATTCACGCTCCCGAATATCATTCCATCCGCAGCAAGCTGGCGGCTGGCCTCGCGGATGGTGTCGAGATCGAGCTCGCCTGCTACCCGTATGCGGGACCGGAGGATGAATTGCTCGACCTCCCCCGGCTCGACCAGATTCACAAGATTCGAGTTGTAGAGCTTTGAGACCAATGAAGCCGTCGCCCGGTCACCGGCATCGGGCGTCCCGCTGAGGTTTTCCAGCGGAAAAACCGCGATGCGATTGAGACGGGCGGCCGCGGGAGCGGGCCGCACCAGAAATTGCCTCGATTGGGAACAACCCGATAACATAAGGGCGAACACAATAATCCGGCAGACAATCGCGCGTTTGGTTTTCATCATCTCACCATGGTTATCAGTTTGTGACAGACCCGTTGTGTGAGCACGGAGAAAAGCTGCTCCTGGCCGACGTCAACGACCGGAACCTTGGGACTTCCCTCATCGGAAGCGGTCCCCATGAAGATTATAGTGCCTGTGTTCACGTCCACCCATCGCACGTTGACCGACACGACCGGATACGTTTCGTTCCTCACTCGCTCTTGACCATATTCGAGGACGGTTCCAAATATGAGGGTGTCGGCCTTCAGCGAGTTGCCGATCTTCCTGACATCGTCTTGGCTCAGCTTCCCTCCCGTTATATTGCTCTCACGGAGAACACGGGATACCTCTCCGGGCTCAACGACGTCGACATCTATGTCCATCAACAGCGCGGTAATGTAAATTGTCGTCACCTTCTCGGCCGCAAACTGTGTTCCGGTATAGTTGTCAAAAGGGATCACTGCCACACGCGTGATTGCGCTCAAATCCGCATCCGGATGCCTGAAAGATTGTGCACGTCTGCTCGGAAAAACAGAAGGCGCGTCCCTCGAGCCGCTTTTTGCCGCGAAGTTTAAACCCTGCTCTCGGGCCGTTCGTGAAGGTTCTTCTTCTGAGCTTTCCTTTGCGCTATGTTCGTTGGACCGTTTCTGTGTGCCCGTCGCACAGCCCGCGACGAGAGCCAACACGACCAGGCAATAGAGAACACGTGTTTGGAAAATATGCGATTTCACTCTTGCCTCCCTGGGATGTACTTTCTCTGATCTGATTTACCCAATGGACTCACCACCGCAACCGTGACGCCATGCATTACTGTCCATCTCCCAAGAAACCATCAACTTATTCGAGGACACGATACCGCATCGTGTCCTCAATAAAGGGTAGCCGCATGCGTCAAAATATCTTCGTTAGCTCCACAAAAAGAAACTTGCTGTCGGTTTCCTCCCCCTCCTCGATGTCGTAGTTGACGGACATCAAAGTATCCCAGTAGAAAGGGAATTTAGCCTGAGATCTGAAGCTCAGGACTTTCTCTTCATTGGTCCCACCCCGGTAGCCCAAAAAGAACGTCAACTTATCGTTCATTCTCCACACAAGGTCTAAGAAATAGCTCAGGTTGTCAGTCGTCTCGCCGGCCGATTTGCTTTTTATGAAGTCCGCGTTCGTAAAGAGATCGAGGCGATGACTTATTGCCCACGCAAAATCCACACTTGCGAGCACAGTCTCCGAACTGGCATCGGGTTGACCGGCAAACGCGCTGTCACTCGTATTATACTCAGCCGAAGTGTTTACTGTCATGCTCGCTCTCGGTTTAAGCCTCAGATTGCCGCGAACACGCCGGCTGTTGGTCTCTCCGTCAGACTCGAAGTCCTGTGTCTGACTAGTGCTCAATTGCAGGTTAAAATCAACGCCGCGGTATATTCTCAGGTCGGTCGCCGCGGCGAAGGTGTCCGTTTCCAGAATCTTTTCGCTGTCCTGCTCGTTCTGCTGGTTCGAATAGGTGAAGTTCACGGTGGCCCGGGTGGTGGGAAGCAGATTGAGGCTCAGTGTCGTAAACGTACTGTCCTCGTCCGGTCCCACATTCGAGTCCAGGTTGTCGAGAGTGTAAGAGGCCGACATATTCACTTTGGGCACGGGCTGAAGACTTGCCGTGTACGTTTGAGTGAGTTCGTCACGGTCGGTTTCAACATCCCCTGTCTCTGTGCTGAAAAGCTGCAATCTGTAGAGAGAAGAAAGCGATACCCAGCGATAAGGCTGGAACCGGAGTTGGGCGTTGACGTCATGGTTCAGAGTTGAGACAAGGCCCTGTCCGGTGTCCTTGTCCTCTTCATCCGACTTGAAAACTTCGTAGTCTATCGACCCGAAGATTCCCTGGAATAACTCACGGGCATAGAGCACGCTGAAAGAATCCGACACAAGACGCGTGCTCCGGCTCCGTTCTTCAGCATTTACGGCCCCAACCTCAAACAAAAAAACACCGTTGTTGGTCAAGACTTGCAGCCTGCTGTTGCCGGTGTCGGCCACGACAACATCTCCGCCAGGCGTGACGGCGATTCCTTGCGGAGCATTGAACTGTCCCGGCCCTGCCCCCAGTTCTCCGAATTCGTCAAGTAACAAACCCGTTGTCGTGAAAACCTGAACCCTGCTGTTGCCCCTGTCCGTCACATACACCCGGTTCGCGAAATCCACCGCCACATCAGTTGGATTCTGGAACTGACCGGGCGCCGACCCGAATGTGCCCCATTCGGTCACAAACGCGCCCGTCGTAGTGAATACCTGGATGCGATGATCGAGCGTGTCCGCCACGAACACCAGGGTCCCATTCGATGTTATACCCGAAGGCGACGAAAAATTGCCCGGACCGGCTCCGGTTGTGCCGAAAGAGAACAAGAACACACCATCGGCCGTGAATTTCTGAACGCGGTCGTTCCCCTGGTCGGTCACATACACGCCGGTGCTGTCCACGGCGACTCCATACGGGGTATCAAATTCGCCTGGCCCGATTCCGAATGTGCCCCATTCTGATATGAATCTCCCCGTCAGGTCAAACCGCTGAACGCGGTTGTTTCCGGAATCGACAACGTAGATGAAGCTCGGGCTTACGTCTATTCCCAGAGGGTTTATGAACAATCCCTCGCCGGAGCCAAAGCCGCCAAATTCACCCAGAAACACGCCTGACGGACTGAACCTGAATACCAGGTTTGCAGCGGAGTCGGTCACGTAGATGATTCCCGCCTGGTCAACTGCAGCACCCGAGACTCCTTGCAGGTTTATCGTGGCGAGTGTCGTCAGCTCATTGTCGAACTCATTCTCCCGATGCGAATATCTCAACGAGAGCGGACCCTTCTGGTAAGTCGACCGCAAGCCCCAGTCGGTTTCCACAAAGTCGGTCTGCGGCTGAGGCAGGTCATCCTTGGATTCCGTTCTCGAGAAATCCAGCGTCAGGTCCGGATATTCTGGATCAGGCTTGAAGGTGAACGTAGTGAAGAGAGTGTCGGTCGTCTGGGTGAATCCGCCCGGCTCATCGTTTATCTGCTCGAACTCGCGGTATTCAAGAAGCCACCGGTATTCCGGCCCGGACAGGTTGAAACCGAATAAGGGCCTGATCTCCTCGGCGTCGGGATTCTTCTGTTCCTGCTGTGAGTACTGGAAGTAAAGGTCGAGCAGATCCACATTGCTTAAAGCCGTATTCCAGTCAAGCCGGAGCCTTTGTTCCGAGGCCGAGAAGGTCTCCCCATCCTGTTCCTGTTTACGGTAGTTAACAGTTGCCGACCCGGTCAATTCGCCAGCTCCCGCCGCCATTGGCCACATCAACAACACGGCAATGAGGAAAAGCCGACTCTTTTTCATGCATGAGGTAGCGATTCTGTGTAGTCGCACATTCGATTTCTGGTTGACTGGCGCTTCTTGTTGATCTTATTCGGGGACACCATGCCGCATGGTGTCCCCGAATAAGATCGGCTTTCTCGGGACGCCTAATGACAAACGACCGTACAGTCGCCTTCGTCCCAGTTGCCGCTAGGACCCCAGTTCGGGACGTCGCTCTGTTTCAAGAGCACTGTGCCGCCGAGCAATCGAGCCGGATCGCTAGAGGTTACTAGCAGCGCCCGTCGATTGATGCCATGCGGGACCTTGCTGTGACAATCCATGCAGCCGATAGGTCTGTTCGCAACCGGATTGTCCTCGTTCGCGTGCAATCCGTGGAGATTCTCTCCAAAATTATTCCTCGAAAAGCCCGTGTTACGATTGTCGTTCCTTTGGGCATAAGTGGTAAAGTCATGACACAGGAAGCACAGGTGACTGCTTGTGTTCTGAGTGCGCTGGCCCGAAGTCACGTCCCATCGAGCTTTCACGAGGAACGGCAACTGGGAGCCATGCGGCCCTTTTGGGTCATTCGCATTGCTGCTGCCGTGACAGTCTGTGCAGACCATCTGAAAGTCCCATCGCCAGCCGTTCACGAAAACGCCGATGCCGTTCAAATTCGGAGCCTGGATAACATTGTGCGAACTGACATTGTTCGGATTGAACTCGATGGACGGATCCGTTTGCTGGCCGCCCGAAGGCGCAAACGGCGGAAATGAACCATAGGCCCAGTACGAATGACACTTGAAACAAAGCTGATACTCGAACTGGATGTCGAATATCTGGCCACGCGGCTGAAACGTCGGAAACGTGTCAGGCAGGCTCCCGTAATTGGCCTCGATGAAGCTCGAGCCTCTCAAAACCCCGCCGGCGCGGTTCGAGCCCTGAGTATGCAAGTCCCTTGTGTGGACGTGAGAGTTGTGGCAGTCAGCGCACTCGTTGTGCCGATTCTGACCTGAAAAACTATCCGGGATTATCTCCTCGGATGCGTGGTGGCGTCCCTCCAACTGACTGTTCGTCATCTGGTGCGTATACTGGTAATTCATCTGAGTGTCGATCTTCTCCTGCGCCGAGCCGGCAACCTTGTGGCAGCCCAGACAAAGCTCCTCCTCACGCTTGAATAGAAGCGTTGGCATCAATCCTTTAGAATCGCCCCACCCGTGGGGCGTGTGGCAGTTGACACATTTCCCCTTGGCGTCGGGTTCCATGCGCGCCGGCGGCTCCGGCCCCGGCCATCGCATGAGAGAGTCGTCTTCGTGAATTGACTGCTCGTACACCGACGAGCCCCTATAGATGGCGTTCGAGCTCTGACCGAAATGGCATGTGAAACAAAGCTGATTGTTGTCCGCTGTCCAGAGAGCAAAGTCGGTCGTTGTGCCCCCTGCGCCATGCATCGAATGACAATGGCCGCAATCACCCCGTGGAAGCGCGGAATCCCGCCTCACGCCACTCGTCGGGTCCCCGTGTCGCGTGGATGAGTACAATCCGCCGCGCGCCCATACGACGTAAGAGCTGCCCAGTATGAGGATGACAACCGCAATTAGTGCAGCGCTTGCTTTGGCGATTCTTCTCAAGACTCTATTTTCCATGGCATCGTTTAGAATCCGTCCGACAACTGCATATTTGGGTCAGACCATTGTGGGCGCCAATTCATTCGCACGGCATTCCCTGCTTTTCTCCGCGCTGCTCATGTCATGTCACGCTTGAGCTTATAGGAATAAGCGCATGCATATGTAGGGGCGCAGCATGCTGCGCCTTCGCAGAAACCGACAAAGCAAACTTGACAGAACACTAATGCGAATGAATTCACGCCTACAAGACTAATGAACGTATTCATTCACTGGTTGTGACATTGTTGGCATGGGGCCATTGCGTCAGCGATATTCCCGGGAGACTTGAATGGCCACGTCGCTCCGGCCTCGTAAGGGCTCCCGTGCGCAAAATGACAAGTTTCACAAAAGACTTCGTTGGTCGGAGAGACTAGTCGGGCCGCCTCATAGTTCGGCGCTGACGGCGTCTGGAAACGCACCCTCGGAATACCCGGAGCGCCGTCTCCCGTCGCCGGACCAAAGCCCGAGCCGGTCCCGGCAAGCCAATGCTGCTCATCCACGTGGAGGCCGGCGCCGCTCGCAATGCTTACGTCTGCCGGATGCGCCTGAAAATGCGCGGGCAGCGTGCCCAAAGGGTTCGGAAGCGCCCGGTCATGGCACTCTGCGCACCACTTCGACATATCCGAGCGATAACTAATGTTCGACAGCCTGTATGCCTGGCCCGGATTCCTCCCGTCAGGACGAACCTGCTCGAATACGGTATCCATCGGCAAAGGAGGATTGCTAAGGACTACAGGGGTCCCCGCTCCGCTTCCCGGGCGGCTCTTGAGATTCCTGTAGTTCTCGTTCCCATGTGGATCGTGGCAACTTGTGCAACTAAGTATACTGGCTGCCATGCCGCTTAACGGAACCTGAGCCGGCAAAAGGCCGAGGTCATGCCCCTTCGCGCTCTGAATCCCGCCGCTGTATTCAAAGAATCCTCCGGCCGAAAATTCATCGGGCGAATAGGAAGTGGATACCGGCGTCAAGACATCCGGCGCATCCACGTCCGAACCATCGTGACAGTTCAGGCACAGCTTGGTAGACGATGACGCAAGAAGAAGTTTTGCAAATGGTCCGCCCGGCTCGGCCCCCACCGGAGGCCTGCCGTGCTGGCTGAAGTGGGTCGTGTGACAGTCCGAGCAAACTTGCTGCTCAACGTGGTATTCTCCGCCTGCAACCGGGTCGGAATAGGCCGTCGTTAGGAAAATAGATAAAAGCAGCAGCGATAATCTTCGCAACACAAGCAAGGCGATCACGCTTTTCCTAAGAAACCGAGTGTTCAGAACCCCTCCTAAGTAGTCAGTTTCCTAAATCCTATTAAGTGGTCAGTTTCTTAAGTCCTATGACGTATTTTGTAGGGGCGACCCGCCGGGTCGCCCCTGCGTGAGGTTGCGCCGATACGTCAGCGTATTTGTGAAAATGAGTACTAAGGCTTCCTTGATATCTCGAAAGCCTGAAGCCTGGATGCCCCTTTCTCAAGAACATACAGAATCCCTTTTCCGAATGCGATATCTATTGGATAGAAAAGCTCTCCGTCACCCATACCCGTAATACCCCATCGAGAGAGGAATTCGCCCCTCGGATCGAAGACCTTGATCTCGTGTCTGAAACTGTCGGCTATCCAGAGATTTCCTTCGGGACCGATCGCCACTCCCGTCGGAAAAGAAAACTGATCTTCATTTGAACCGTGTTGTCCGAAGCTCCTCAAGTGGTGGCCGTTGGCATCGAAAACATGCACAGCCAATCCTTGAGAGCTTAGTATGTATATATTGCCGACGCCGTCGACCTCGACGTCCTGAACCTTCCACTGAGGCTCGCGTGATCCGGGCGTCTGCTGTATCTGTCGCGTCATGTAGTCCGAACCAGAAATAATCAGGACCCTTGGTTCGGCCCTGTCTGCCGCATAAATATTGCCTTTGCCGTCAACGATGATCCTTCCCGGCAGCGGAGAAGTCTCATCGTGTGTTTGAGGGACTATGGGTGGAAGCGGGCTCCCGTTGAAACTAAGCCGCTTGATCTGGCGCGTTCCTATCTCCGTGAGATATATTCCCTCATCTTTTCCAAACGCAGCGCCAATGGGACTTTGGATGCCTGCCACCCGCCCAACGCTCTTCACAAGAACCCCGTGCGCGCTGAGAATACAAAGACGATCATTCCCTGTGTCGGCAATCAGGATATCTCCGGTCTCTCTCGACACAGCCAACCCCTGCGGATCGCGCAAGTTGGCGCCGTCGCTGAGGCGGGAGACGGAAAAAAGAAAATGCAAATTATCGAACGATTGGACGCTGGTGCTGCAGAGCAGAAGCGAGAAAGTTATGATGAATGCCGTGGCAGATCGCCTTTTCATGGCTATCCCGTCATTTCCCGTGAAGCTCATCAAGACCGCTTCCCTTTATCAAAACACATATTATCAATATTGCGGGCAAAACGCAATCCTTAATATGCACGCCGTTCCGGCGCTGACCGGCGTTTATTCGGGGACACCATGCGGCATGGTGTCCCCGAATAAACGCGTGTTCCCCATGGACCAAACGGAGAAGTCGCGTGGTTATCATCAAGAAAAAGGAGGAGACGCCGCCTTACGGAAGCGTCTCCTCCGCGTTTTGTTACAGTCTCAGATCAATCTTGTATGTGGCACTTGTTGCACAAGCTTCTCTGAGCAGTCAGATCGAGCGGATTGCCGCCGCTCCACTCCGCGAGATAAGGTTCACCTGCGGGATGGCTTGCAGACAATTCCGTGGCTCTGAAGTCCCAACGGCCCGCATCCGGATACGGAGACGCATGAGCACGGTGACAGGTCAAGCACATGACTTTGCTCGCTGCTGTCGGACCAGTCGTGCTGGTCGTCGTGTTCGCTGCGTCCTCGAACGGAACCAGGCCCAGGTATGACGTGGACACGTCGCCTGTCAGTACGCCCGTCGTGACATACGCGTTATAATTGCCCGCGTGGTCGGAGCCGAGGCCCTGATCCGTCGGGTGCACGATATTGGAAGTCATGCCGGAATGGAAATTAGCATGACAGTTCGCGCACCAGTCGCTCATGCCGCTGATGTAAGCGGTATGTTGCGCATGCTTTTCCGCGCCCGCATCCGCGATCTTGGTTCTGCGCGAATTGCCCGTTGCTGTTGGAGCAGGTTCCGCGAAGGCGTAATCGCCCGGATAGTTCGCGGCGGTCTCGCTCTCAATGCCGTACAGCAAGCGGAAATTGACGTTTCCGTGCGGATCGTGACAGGAGTTGCAGCCGAGCTGATCCGAGATGTACGTTCCACCGGGCGCAGTCGTCAGTACTGTATCCGCCGACAAACCGTTACCGGGAGCATTGAGGTTATGCCCATGTTCGCGACCGAATATGGTTACACTCGTTCCACCTCCGCCCACATACGACACGTCCGTTTTCGCCCAATAGAAGTCGCCGCCAGGGCCGAGTGACAAACCGTCGGTCGTCAACTGGCCATAACTGGCATGGCAGGCCAGGCAGGTATCGCTGGGCGAGCCCTTCTTCAACAGGTAAGCGTTGCCTGTTGGATGATCCGCGTCCACAAGCACGCCACCCTGGCTGTTATGCATGGTGTGGCATCCGCCGCAGTACGCGACTCCGGCATCATGGAATGCCATGACCGCTGAGGAATAGCCCGCCACAAAGAGAACCGCCATCATGACTACGAACAGTCTTTTCATTATTCTTTCACCTCCCCCCGTTTTAGAATGACTAGTTTCACATGAATACTTTTCATAGGCGCTCATCGGTTTTCCTCCTTTAGTTTAAGTACCTGCACCTTGTTGCCGAACATCTGGGAAACATAAATCCGTCCATACCTGTCAATTTCCAAACTGTTCGGATAGTAGAACCATCCCTTGCTCGGGCCCATTCCGCCGAACTCGGTCAGATAATTACCATCCCGGTCATACACCGCGATGCAATGCCTCTGCTTATCAAGCACAAGGTAACGCCCGCCCTTGTCCACAACCACGTCCACCGGGAACGCCAGCCTCCCGGGGCCGCCACCTTGTATCCCGAAGTTCATCAGATGCTTTCCCTCATTGTTGAATACGTAAACCGTACCGAGGGTCGCAACCGGAAGATACACTCTGTTATTTTTGTCCACGCTGAGACTTCCGAAAACAGCCTCCTCACGATCCTTATCATTCATCGTCGGCATGATCTTGAATCGATACTGCCCATCAGAATCGAACGAAACGATGCAGCCGTGCTTCTGGTCGGATATATAGAGATTGTCCTGTGAATCCAGGGCAATATCCGTCGGCTCGCAAGTGTCGCCTTCCGGCAGACCCTTCAGCTCGAGCCGGGAAAGGCGCTTGCCGCGATAATCGAAAACATCTATGTTTCTGCCGCCAAACCCGCCCTGAAGCACATAGATGTCACCGCTCTTGGTTACGGCCACGTCCAGCGGAACTCCAAGTTCCCCATTCTCGCCGAATTGGAAAAGCTCCAAGCCTTCCTTCCCGAATATCCGGATGCAATGATTACCCGTGTCCGCTACGTAAATCTCATTTCGCTCCGGATCAGAGAATATCTCACCCTGGCTCTGAAAATGTGAATCTTCGGTAAGACCTTCAAGGTCATAGAGATATTCGGCCTTTATGTCCAGAACGGCGTAGGCCGATGAAGTCAATGCCATTAAGATGAAAAGAGCGGTTATCGCTGCCAGAGCCATGACAACCATCCCGTAGGAACCAGGGATTGCTTCGGCTGCGCAGGCAAAACCAGCATTCCCGCTTCTCGCCGTTCGCCAGTCCATCTTTTTTGCCGTTTTCTTCATTGAGAACCTTGCTCCAACTGAATGCTCTTCCAAACTCATACGCTAATTCCATAAGGCAAGGCGCATGCCACGTTTTTCTCCGGAGGAAGGGCGCGGCAAGCATTTTGGGCGGGCGTGACGCTCAGATCGGTTCGTGCAATGGGGAATTATCCCATAATATCTTTGGCATCAACAGGTTATGATGTAGAAATGGAGGGCTTTCATCTGAGGTGTGAAAGCTGAAAAAAAGTGAGGAGAGGAATGGAGAGGGTAAAAGGTGTCTGAAAAAGCCACTTATATTTGAGAATGTCGGTCGGTAAAGTGTGAAATCCCCCAAACTACGGGGTCATTTCACCCAAGAACCGCGTCTCCTGGCAGCCCCTAAACCCTAAACCCTAAACCCTAAACCGTGAACCGTGAACTGTGAACCATAAACCATGAACCCTAAACCCCTCATTCAAACCTTCTTGTGGCACTGAATGCAAAGCTCTCGATCACGGTTGTAATAGGTGAGGAATTCCTCATCTGAGGAGTGCGGATCGTGGCAGCTCACACAATCGAGCGTCGAGCCGGTGCGCGGGTCGAGAACCCCTTTGCCATAGGGATGGCTTGTCTTATGTTCCTCGGCGTGGCATCGCTTGCACAACTCCAGAACCTCAGCCTTCAGCAGTTGGGTCGTGCTTCCCGCGTGTGGCTCGTGACATAGTTCGCATTGCCCTTTTGCGACCGGATCATGGACCACCTTAAGGCTGAGTTTCTGCTCAAATTCCTTGTGACAATCAGCGCAAAGGGTGGTCTTGTTCTGCTTCATAAGGAATCTCTCATCCGAGGCATGAGGCGAATGACAAGCGGTGCATTTACCTTGCGTGACAGGGGCGTGGACTATGGGCCTTGAGAACTCTTTCCATGCGTCCGCATGACAGGTCCGGCAAAGAGTGTCCTCAGCCTTCACAAGTTTGAAGGGCGTCGGGTTATCCGGCGGCAAGTGGCAGTACGAGCACAGCTTCTTGGCCATCGGGACGTGTGCGACCTTGCGTGTGAGGTTTCGTTGGGATGACGCATGAGGATCATGGCAATCGGCGCATCCTTTGTTCTGGACGGGGTAATTCGCGTGCGCCGTCTTGAAGTTGGGTGTGGCGCCGTTGTGGCACTGGGCGCACAATTCGGAAGGCCCTTTCTTCAGGAGGTCAGTCCTCGAAGAGCTGTGAACGGAATGGCATTTCAGACATTCGGCGCGGCCGACCGGCTGATGCACGTACTGCTGCGCAAACTTCTCTTTCTCTTTCTGATGGCAGCCATAACACAGGTCTTTCTGTGGAACACTCAGAAGCTTCGGTTGCAACGAAGCATGCGGCTGGTGACAACTCAAGCACAGTCCATCTTGCACCGGCTTATGCTCATGCCCGGAGTTGAACTCCGGCGAGTTCTTCTCGTGGCAATCAAAGCAATACTGGTTTCGAGGGCTCAGAACGAGCTTTTGATTGTTCGAGGCGTGTGGATTGTGGCAGCCGACACAGTTCCCAAGCGCAACCGGCGCGTGAACGTTCTTGCCCTCCCATGTCTGCTTGAGGTCCTTGTGGCAGGTGTAACAAAGCTTCTCGTAACTCTTCTCTTTTGCTACTTCTTTGCCCGCCCCAAGGACCGGAGCCCCCGCAGAAAATATCCCAACAACGGCAATTGCGGCAAGAATAAGATATGTAGTTCTCTTTTTCATCCCAATTTTAGATTTCAATGTTTCTTTGTTTTGACCTTTGACCTTCGACTCCGCTAATGACACAGCTCGCATTTCGATTCGCCATACGGCTCGTGGACAACTGCCGGTGTCAGTCCCTTTTGCTTCGAGGCGTGCGGATCATGACATCCCGTGCAATCCGCCGAGGCGACATTATAACCCTTGTGCGCCGAAAGGAATTTCGCTTCCGCCGTATCATGACACGTCGCGCACAGCGCGCTCGGGGTTTCTCTTATCAACGTTTTGAACTTGCTCAAGTGCGGCGTATGGCAAGTCAGGCAAGCGCCTTCGCTCACCGGCGCATGGACGTCATCCTTCTTGAACGCTTCCTGCTCGGCAGTATGGCACTCGAAGCACAGTGCGGCGCCCGCTTTCTTCAAAATTCGCGCCTCAGACGAGGCGTGCGCCTCATGGCAGCCGAGGCATTCTTTCTTATCGACCGGTTCATGCAGATAGCCGCCTGCGGCTTCCGCGGCATAGTCCGCGTGGCACTGGTAGCAAAGCGCGCCCGGGTCGCTCGTCAGCAAACCTTTGTTGTCGCTTGCATGCGATTTGTGGCAGGAAGAACAGGCGCCTTCGCCCGCCGGCGCATGAACGCTCTTTTGCTTCAATGATTCTTCCACTTTGTCATGACAGGTATAACAAAGACGCGGCTCCGCCGATTTCAGGTAATTGGCCTGATCGCCGGAGTGCGGGTCGTGGCACTTGTTGCATTCTCCTGCGACAAAGGGGTCATGGAGGCTCCTGCTCTTCTCCTGCTCCTTTACGCCCGGGTGGCATTCATAACACAGCGTGAAGAGCTGCCCACGCATGAGCGGTGTGGTTGCCGACGTATGCGGCACGTGGCATTTGAGGCAATCTCCTTCTTTGAATGGGGTATGAAGTTTGCTCTTCTTGAATTTCGGCTCTTCTTTATGGCAATCCACGCATAGCTTGTCGCGCGGCTGCCGCATCAGGAAGGAATATGCGCTCGCATGCGAATCGTGGCAAGCCGAGCAGTTCCCTTCACTGAACGGGACGTGTTCCGAAGGCTGCTTCTTTGTGGGGAAGACCGCTTCATCTTTATGGCATTGCTGGCAAAGCAGTTTCTGCCGTTCCTTGAGGAGCGGTCCATACTTCGAGGCGTGAGGCTCATGACAACTCTGACAGGTTTTATCCTTGAAGGGCGGATGAACGTCCTTGAGATTCAACTTTTGCTTCAGGTCCTCATGACATGAAAGACACAGGTCGCCTTCCGCCTGAGTCAGCTTCGCTTTTTCTCCGGGAACCGGGGCGGCGTGACAGGCCTGGCATTCTCCGCCCGCCAATGGCGCATGCAAGGACACCTGGAATAGACCTTTGATATCCGAAGAGTGAGGCTCATGGCACGAATCACACGCTGCCTGCGAAACATCATAGTTCCGGTGCTTTTGAACAAATTCTGTATCCTGCAATTTGTGGCAGTCGGCGCATACGTCAGTCTCTGGTTTTTGCAGCAGCGAGGCGTTTACACCCGCATGCGGCACGTGGCACGAGAGACACTTCTCTTCTCTTACCGGCGTGTGGACTATCGCCCTGGCGAATTCCTGTTTCTGTCCTCCATGGCAAGTGAGGCAAAGGTTGACACCCTTTTCTTTCAAGAGTTTCGGGTTCCGGCTCGAGTGGGGGTCGTGGCATTTCCAGCATACCCCCTTCTCATTCTTGAAATGTTGAACGGGCTGCTCGAACATGCCCTTTTGGGCTTCGTGACAGGGGAAACAGAGAGAGGCGTCATACTTCTTTAAGAGCAGTACTTTCACCAGCCCGTGGCGATCATGACATTTCTCGCAGTCTTCGGTTTTGAACGGCTGATGCGCCGCCTTGTCGCGGAGTCGCTCGCGCATTTCCTCATGGCAATCAAGACACGTCTTTCCCAGCCGCCTGCGCGATGACCTTTCGGCTCCATACGCGACCAAAGGCAGCGCAAGCACAACAATGAGGAGAGAGAGAATGATTCGACGCGAACGCATTGAGAATTGTCTTGTTGACAAACTATCGACCTTTCGGTCCCGGATTCGAATAGCCTACGTTTTCATACGAGATGAACTGAAAGTAGTAGCCCGGGTCGTGAATCGTGTGTGGAATCGGGTCCTGATACAAGACCCATGTCTCATATGACAACTGTTCCTGATACGATACTGCCAATTCCACGGCCGGATTGAGGAGCTTATCAGACCTCGACACCGCCTTCCTGGTCTTCAAGCTGATCGCAAAATCGGGAATAAAGCTCTTCATTTTGGCCGAGTATTCCGTGTCGGCAATAAAGAACTCTTCCCCGAGCCGTACTCTGTGGTCTTCAAAAGCCGCCACGTCCGAGATGTGACGAACCCGGATCGTGAAAAAGGGCCCTGTTGCCTTTGTCGTCGCGCAGGCGGCAACCACAAAAAGGAACGTCCATGCAAGAGTTGCAATTATTATTTGCCGCGTGGTTCGACATTCAAGTTTCAAGGGCCGGTCGATCCCCTCATGACAACAGTGTCTCATACAAATATTACGAATCCATGCCTCGACACAATCTTGCGCGTTATGAGCAAGCATTGTGCCAGCGAGTGTTATGCGACTTTTCGTTGCCTGAAGATGGGCGATGTTTTTCTCGTGCAAGCAAGACAACTATCACATTATACAAACTTTCCGGAAAAAAGCAATTGCGGCGCTCGACGAAGCAACATGAATGCGACGAATCGCGAATCACGAATGGGGCGATTTGGGATTGTGGATTTCGGATTGCGGATTGGAGAAAAAGAGGCATCTCTCAGTCGTGGCGCTGAGAGGTATCACCATCGAAAAGATGCAAGACCTCCTTCAGAACTGGGAGGCGGTTCTGTGAATTTTGAACACATCCAGCGTCTTTGATATAATTGCATCGAGCATCGGGCGTTTGTTCTCGTGCCGGAACACGCTGAATTGCCGTGGCGGTCTTTGCGCCGGAGCTGCAATTGAAAGGACCGGAAGGAATTCATTCAAATGGCTGATCACAAGATGGACATACCAAAAGAAGCAATCGCCGATTTCTGTCGCCGCTGGAAGGTGACTGAATTCGCGCTTTTCGGTTCCGTTCTACGAGAGGATTTCAAGCCCGACAGCGACGTGGATGTGCTTGTGACGTTTGCGCCGGATGCTCCATGGAGTCTTCTTGATATTGTGACAATGCAGGAAGAATTGAAGGCGATATTTGGTCGCGAGGTGGACCTGGTGGAAAAAGAAGGCTTGAGAAACCCCTTCCGCCGGCACTCGATACTGACGACGCGAAGGATCATATATGCAGCCTAGTGAGCGTGACAAGGCATATCTGTGGGACATGCTTGATGCAGCGCAGTTGATTTGCGAGTTCACGGCCGAGATGAAGTATCACGAATATCTGCGAGACCGGAAATTGCAGCTTGCAGTCGAGCGCAGCGTGGAGATTATTGGAGAGGCATCGCGTCGCATTTCAGACGTTTTCAAGCAAGCGCATCCTGACATTCCGTGGCGGTTAATGATCGCCCAGCGCAATGTGCTCGCCCATGAATACGGTGAGATCAAGCAAGAACGCATGTGGACACTTGCCACGACACACGTTCCCGATCTTATGGCAAAACTCAAATCATTGGTTCCTCCGTCTCCCCCGAAGATAGAAGGCTGACAGTGTGCAGCCTTCCGGTTTTGCCGTAGTGGTTGATGACTTTGATGGCGATTTTCCCGTGGGAGGGAGGGGCGAAGGGGCGGCTTGGCGCAAGGCTACTTGATAAGCTTAATTCTTCGCATTTCCTCTTCGGACCAATCAATGCTCTCCAATATACCTTTCAAGAGCTTAGGTCCATATGTTTTGTGTGGATGATAATGAATTGTGACCCGCCGCCTACTCCGGGGATGTAAATAAACATAAAAGTTCCCTCTGCTTTCGTCTTTTATCCATCCACTTTTCTCGAGACCCTTAATGAGATCGTCCGCAGTGATATTCTTGAGTTGATCCCATACTTGCGGGGAATATTTCATTTGCCGGTCTCAGACATAGACGAGGATATTCTCGATGCATTTGGGAGGGCATGCGGGGGTGGGGGTTTGAAGTGTTTCCTGGGCTCCCGTCGAAGATACCGTTTGCACGGGAGCTATCGGAATGGGCTCATTGTGTTTTATCAGAGATTGAAGATAAAGGATGACAGCTTTTCTCGCATTCTCAAGAGCTTCTTCTTTCGTATCTCCGTCGACATGCAGGCCTTTTAAAGCGGGACAAAAGGCATGGAATCCCTCTCCGTCGTTTTCAACGCAGATTCCAATCTCAAATACGGTTTTGACGTGACTTCTTTTCTTGAACATACTCGCTCCCATTTTCTTCTCTTGTTCCAAGCCCTTCAAAAATGGGTTGTCTTGATTTTGGCACTCTCACTGTCATTATAACAGGAATATTAGGAAGGTGTTACACTCATAATTTTTATCATAAATATACCTTTCTGTCAAGTTTTCCATTGCGTTCCACGGATCGTCAATCTCAATGAATGTCCAGCGTCCGAAGCCGCCGTGGTTGTTGACGGCGGGAATCCAGAGAGTGCGGGCCGTGGAGACTTTCACTGCGAACTCGGTTGATGAATTTGTTCTCCCGGGGTTGGTCTTGCGGCCAGTCACTGTCGAACGTGAGTTGCGGCGATTTGCCTTTTTTCTTCGGTCGTGCAATGGGAATGAGGTAAGAACTTACGCGGCGGCCTTCTACGATTTCGTACGTGATCCCTTCTTCAGAAAATTTAAAGTGGCAGGTGGGTTCGAGGAAGGGAGAGTTGAGGATCGGGTTGTCGATGACAACTTGTTTCATTTATACCCTGTACTACTCACATTCGAAATCTTGAATTCCTGTCGCGATTCTCATGACACACCGTATGAAACTCACACGGGCGCAATGAATTGCGCCCCTACAGGAGTATACGAGGGATTTCCGTAGGGGCGCGATTCATCGCGCCCGA
>JACRIR010000034.1 GCA_016215705.1 Candidatus Poribacteria bacterium
AGACTGAGTATTGCGTTTTCGGCCACTGACTCGACCACTGCCTCGGGCATAATGGCGTGGGACCTTACCCCGAGTCTAGTGCTCTCCTGCAGCACTGCGCGCGTTCGTTCCACCAGCTTTCGCAACGCAGGTTTTGCTTTCACGAGACGCCTGATCTTCACGATCTTGACCAACGCGGACGTTTCGATGGCGGTTTCCATTGATAGGTGTGGGACAGCCGCGTTGCGTTCGAGCCTTTTCAGAACCTCTGCGTCGTCGAGTAGTTTCGCCGCCTCAACGGCGCGAGCTTCGGCTTCGTTGACGCGGTCAAGGTACCGGTCGCGCAGACGATCTGCGGCAACGGCACTGGCGGGCAGTACCATCAAGCATACGACAACGCCGGCGGCAAAATAAAAGGTTCTCGATTCGGTTTCACACATTGGACACTCCTCTCTTGTCTAACGCGGTTGCGCGGCATTGAAAGAGTACGTCGGTGATTCGTTAGTCGTCCTACTGTGGTTGCGCAACACATTCTACTGCCCCCATTGTTTGCCCTGACCGGATGGGGTCATGGACCAGTCGAAGTTTTTTAGGACGGCGTTCGGCACCAACGGCGTGCGTTCTCTTGCGTTACATATGCCCTCTTCGTAGTACCAGCCAGCAGTGTGACCACCTGTTGAAGTCTTCGCGGTGTACTTGTCGTTTTGTCCCACTCGAAACCTCGGAGTGACCGTTTGTCCTTCCGCTCTCTCCCAAGTGTCCGGATAGCCGTCCTGGTCGGTGTCCGGCGGCCACGGTTGTTGACCCCACCAGCCTTCCCACAAATCGATATGACAGCTCTCGTGGGCAATCACCTCGTTGAACGTGTAAATCCCTCGGTTGCCGGTGACATTGTTTTCTTCACTCGCGAGCATCGAAAACGTGGTCTGTTTCAACTCCGCGATCGTCAAGCCGTAAGGGTTGTCCCAAGGGTCCAAGATGTCTCTGTACAAACGGGTTTCAATCAGCCCGAAACTGATGACTGGGACTTTGCTCCAGTAGTAGAACCAATCTGGTGAATTCGGTGGACCGCCCGGATGTCGTCGACCGTCCTTGTAGAAGAAAACTTCAAAATACGCCTCGTCTAGCTTGGTCGGCGTCCCCGACCCTTTGTATTCGTACAGCACCGCCCGCTTTTTCCCGAAAGCGCTGTTGTTCGCCGGCAAGCCGGTGAACGTGGCCGTGACTGGCGAGCCGCTGCCGTACAATCTTCCGCCTATCGGATCCGGTTTGCTCCAAGACAGAGAAACACCCTCGCCAGAGAACATCTCGGCGTCCGTGATGCCATCAAATAACCTCCATCTCAAGTACTGCGTATCCTGGGGATTGGCGCTCACAGCCAGGTCGGCCTCAAGTAAGATCGTGAGCGTGTTCTCCGCAGGGTTGGTTGAATAGGCAAACTCGCTTCCGTAGGGTAGGGCCGGGGTCCGAATCGGGTCTTCTTTCTTGGGGTTCTTGATTGTGGTTTTGTCGAAATCGATCTCTTCGATCAGTTTCCCGGGGGGTGACGCGGACGGGGCCGGGGCCATGAACGGCGTCATCGAAACGTCGTAGACGGCGATGTGAACCACAACATCGAAATCGGCGATGAAGGAATTGCACGTGGCGTCGAGTTTCCTCGAGTAAGAACTGTACGTGGTGGCGCAGTAGACCCCGTTGGAAAGGTAGACCTTCATGTCCGGCCCGCACGTGTCGGCTTGACCGCCCGTGGTGAAACCGTGCAGTTCTATCGACTGATCCTTGTCTTCCCTCGGATACGTCGGCGCCTCCCCCTTCAACACGTCTCTGATCTTGCCCTCGTTCGACACGATGAGCAGGCTATCCGGTATGAACCCGCACGTCTGGGCATCCACGGGGTCGCTTCGGACCCTGTTGCCCTTGTACCGGTTCAGCACCAGGTACGCCTTCACGTCGTCTCCGAGCTGCGGGACGTAGGTGCCCTTGTCGATGACGACTGTCCCCGTCCCCGTCTTCTTGTTCGGGTCGCCGTCCACACGGAAGATGAAGTTTGCCGGGTTGCTCGTGTCGGTCTTCCAGAACTCGATGCCGATGTCGTCGATGAGGGTCACAAGCTCCGGCTCGTTGTCCGGCATCACCTGGTAGTCTATCTTCACCTCGTCTATCATCCTCCCGTACTCGTCCGCCAGCATCTTGATCGGCGCCTGGCTCGTGATCTTCAAGTCCACCGCGTAGGCGGAAAGCTTTGTCCAGGAGCTTCGGCTCCACGTGATCTGGTTCAAACACCAAACGATGTCATCAACGAATAACGGACAGGTCTTCGACGCGAGGTCCAACGGCTGCCATTCCTTCAACTTCGGCGTGGGGCCGAGGTTCATCGTGTACTTGTAAAAGCTGGGAACCGACGCCGGCCCCAGGTTCCCCGGGATGTTGTCCTTGGACGGGTCGTTTTTGTTCCAAGTCCATACGACGAGATGGTCCTGCAAATACTCTGCCGGCGTTTGTACACCGCTGACGCTAAATGCCTCTGGGTCGGTCATCCAGTCCTTGACGGCTACCGGACCCACCAACTGGTACCAGTCATGCAGATTGCATCCGAGCGGCAACTTGAATTCATAGTGCCCGGGTGGGTCTGAGTCTGGAGGGTCCTGCACGTACTCGCATTTCGGCTGTGTGACAAAACTGTTCAACCAACCCTCGAAGTAGAACCTCGAAATCAGGAATTCAAGATCGTGGTCGTCCTTGTCCTTCATCACCTCGTTCGCCCTGCCGATCGAGCGGCCGTTTCGGTCGAATGCGGCCGGCAGCAGGCTTACGTTTACCAATTCGTTCGACGAAAACGCCCAAGGGTATCCCGTCGTGTTCTCGCAAATGACGGTGTACCAAGGGCGCCTGCAAAAAATTCCCCCGTCGCCATCGTCCCAGCAACCGCCAGTTACAGATTCGGGGTAGGCCCACCAATCGTGCTCGTACATGCGGCCACCGAAATCAACCGGCAGTTCGGCCTTCTTCTCGTCGTTGTTGTATTTCGCCGCATACTTGTACGTGAATCCGAGCATGTTTCCGAGCACAGGTGACGCATTCGCCACGCCACTCATCTTGGATTTGACGTTGAGGCTTCGGACCGGGTACGACGACGAAGTCAAGAATGCAGTCACTTCCGTCGGCTTCTGGTAGGTGACGTACCCCTTGTGGAAACATATGGGGTTGGGCCAGATTGCCTTCTGGCCCGAGTTCGAGCACTCCGGCACCAACGGCACGGCCGGCTCCCCGCACTGCAAAGCTTTCTGCTGCCGCAACGCGGTCGGTGTCGGGTCTTCCGCCTTGAACTCCACTTCTTGATTGGGAACCGGGTTCTTCTTTCCGTCAACCACACGCAC
>JACRIR010000212.1 GCA_016215705.1 Candidatus Poribacteria bacterium
CCTAATAACGAGACCCGCGTCTATTAACGGCTTGATAATCTGGCTTATGCGTGCCCTTGTAAGGGAGAATATCCTTTCCATATCCGGAGATTTGACCCGGCCTCTGTCCCTCAGGAAACGCAGGATGTCCTCCTGCCGTTTCGTAAGCAACATGCGCGGTGCGGCAACCGCTATCTTGAGCGAAAGTATGCGCTCCTTTACCGTCTTCAGAGTCTCAACTACCCCCTCTGCGACGTATTCGAGCCAGTAGCTTAGATCGTCGTCAAGGTCCCTTGCCTGTTGAATCTTCTGGTAATAACGCTGCCTCTCCCGTTCGAAGTACTCATCAAGGGCAAAGAGATGATGAGTATCAAAGCCTCTTGAGTAAAGGAGCCATATCGCGAGCGCCCTTGAGATGCGGCCGTTCCCGTCAGAGAAGGGATGGATTGACACAAGGCGGTGATGGACTATTGCGCTTACGATAACAGGATGAAGCGCAACCGATTCCTTGGAATTAATCCAGTCGAGCAGCTCCAGCTTGAGCTGGTGGGCCTTATCCGGCGGAGGGCGCGTATAGACAGTAATGCCCCTGTGGTCGACTATCCTGTTTTGGCGGGTCTTGTAATGCCCTGATTGTTCGTCCGGCAGAACCTTGCGCGTGAGAACCCGGTGAAGGCGCAAAAGGCCAGACTCCTTTATGGGAGCTGCTGCCTTCCTGTTCCAAACCCAATTCATAGCAGCAAGGGCGTTGAGTATCTCCTGCTTGTCTTTGGCTTTTGCCCCGATTTCCTCTCCACGGGCGAGTGCCTCCACCTCCGGAAGCGTCAGGGGGTTTCCCTCGATGCCCGTCGAGGAATGGGCTAACCTCGCCGCGGTCTCCCGCTGAAGGATAGGCAGCCACGAAACATCCACCACAGCCGAGTTGATCCATGCCCGGATTTCAGCGGCCAGCGTAATCAGGCTTAAGAGCTTTGGGCTTATGTCGAAACGGGGCTTATACATGTTTGGGAATATAGCAATTATGTAAAGTTTATGTCAAGGTTTTTGTAAAGTGGCTTTTTAAGAGGCTGCTGTGATGATGCCATGAATATATTTCATCACACCCGTACAGCCGTTCCGTAATAGACGACCTTCGAGACCATCCACTGGGAGCCCTGCTGCTCATAGCTTCCGGTGGTCATCTTGAGATCGATGATGGCGTTTGCTCCCATCTGAATTCCCTGGCGCATGATATCAGCCAGCGCCTCTTTTTCAGCCTTCCTGAAACCTCTGTCGGTCGAGGCAGCCGTTTCCGAGATGCCGGTCACGTTCCCCAAGGCGCCTTTTATCTCCCTGTCCGGCAGATTGCTTGAAGTCACGACGATTATCCTTTCCCGGAGTCCTTGAATATCTTTTTCGAGCTCATCCAATGAAGACCGCTTACGAAAGATAAGTGAGGCAAGAAGTAAAATCCCGAGGATAACGCCTATCAAAAGTAATATCTCCATAATCCTTACTCCTAATGGAATGTAATTATTTTATTCTAAATTACTTTATACCATACAGAATAGCTTTGTCAATGTCAAAATGCCATTTAAAATGAAAAATCTTTCTATTGCATAAAAAAGGCCGATATTATAAAATCACATCAGCGTCAGAAATGGAGTAACTTCTAAAGATGATTAAATGCCATCTTTCAAGATTCATGGGCGAACGAAAGATCAAGATTGCCGAGCTTGCCCGGACCACCGGTATACACCGCAACATGCTCACCCTCCTCTACTTCGAAAATGCCAAAAGAATTGAGTTCGACGTCATGGAAAAACTCTGCCGGTACTTCAATTGTTCGATACAGGATTTGTTTGAAATTGTCGATGAAGAAGTGAAACCGAGCCATGAAAGCTCGATAGAAGGAAAAACTCCAACGGCGTGAACGGAAAAAACTCTGATTGACCGTCGAGTGAGTGAGAAGCTCTACCTCACACCTGGCGGAAGCGAAGGTAGGAAATCATCCCATGACCCAAATGGAACATATAGAAGCAATCGAAAAGCGCCTCTGGAACGCGGCGGATACTTTGCGAGCGAACTCCAACTACGCGAGCAACGAATACTTCCTGCCCGTGATGGGCCTGATCTTCCTGCGGCACGCCTACAGCCGTTATCTCGGCGTAAAGGACGATATAGAAGTCAATCTGCCCACACGCGGTGGCAAAACGCGAGCCCTGACCAAGGCGGACTTCTCGCAGAAAAGCGCGATCTTCCTTCAGCCCAAGGCACAGTTCGACACCCTCGTCAGTTTGAAAGACAGCGACGACCGTGCCAAGGCCATCATAGAGGCCATGGAGTCTATCGAAAGCGACTACGAGAACCTTCGCGGAGTCCTGCCCAAGAGTGAATACCAGGAGCTGGACAACGCTGTGCTCGGCCAGCTCCTGCGCACGCTCAACCCCGAAGAACTCAAGCGGGTTTCCGGCGATGTGTTCGGCCGTATCTATGAATACTTCCTGACCCAGTTCGCAGATCAGAAGGCCCACGATGGCGGCGAGTTCTTTACGCCCGTCTCGCTGGTCTCCCTCATCGCCAATGTGCTTGAGCCGGAGGGAGGCACAGTGCTGGACCCTGCCTGCGGCTCTGGCGGTATGTTCGTGCAGAGCGCCCGGTTCGTCGAACGGCAGCATGAAAGCCCCTCCGACAGGCTCACCTTCCGAGGTCTGGAGAAGAACGCCACGACCATACGGCTGGCTAAAATGAACCTTGCGGTCCACGGCCTGGAGGGCGATATCCAAAAGGCCATAACCTACTACGAAGACCCGCACGAGCTGCTCGGTAAGGCCGACTTTGTTATGGCCAATCCGCCTTTCAATGTCGATGAGATCGACGCCGACAAGGTCAAGAACGACCCTCGCCTGCCCTTTGGTCTTCCCGGCGTGAACAAAAAAGGCAAAGTCTCAAACGGCAACTACATCTGGATCAGTTACTTCTACAGCTACCTCGGTGATGTTGGCCGTGCGGGCTTCGTTATGTCATCTCAGGCGTCAAGCGCCGGCCGTGACGAGGCCAAGGTACGCCAAAAACTCGTTGAAACCGGCGATGTTGACCTCATGATCGCCATCCGGTCCAATTTCTTCTATACACGCACAGTGCCCTGTGAGTTGTGGTTCCTCAACCGGGCCAAGCCCGAAAAGCACAGCAAAAAGGTACTGATGATAGATGCACGGAACATCTACCGCAAGGTCACGCGGAAGATCTATGACTTCAGCCCGGAGCAGGAACAAAACATCCTCGCCATCGTCTGGCTGTACCGTGGACAGACAGACAAGTACCTCGACCTCGTAGCCGGTTACTGTCACCGGTTGCTTGGCGAGGGCGCCGCGTGTTTTTCAGGCAAGGACGACGATGGCGAAGTGATTGAGCCGCTGCCTGCCTTTACCGCTTCACTCGATGTGCTGAGCGACGCCATCCAACCTTTCCTGAAAACCCTTGCCAAAGATGCGGCCCATGCCGAGACACTGAAGGAACTGAACGATGTGCTTCCGGCCTTCAAGGCTGATGTAGAGGCATTCAAAAAGGCGGTGGCAGGTGAACAGGCGACATGGAAAAAGCAAAAGACCACCAATGGCGAGCTAAAAAAGGCGGTTGACCGCCTCGCGCCCCTTGCCGAGTCCAGCCGTGATCTCGTCAAGCAGACCGACCTGCTCTACAAGCTCGCTTGCCGTCTCATCGAGACCTGCGAGAACGATTGCGACGCCCGCAATAGCGGTGCATGGGCCAACCGCGAGATTACTCGCGCCCGTAAGGCCGCCGACGAGGCCCGTCAACTGGCCGTCGAACAGCTCAAGCAGGTGCGCTATTTCTGGAAGCAGGCCCACTGGCTGACGGAACGCTTCCCTGAAGCGAAGCTTCGCGATGTAGCAGGCCTCGTTAAGCTGGTGGACCGAGCCGAGATCGAGGCCAATGACTGGAGCCTCACGCCCGGCCGTTATGTCGGTGTCGCG